>VFKJ01000872.1 GCA_009885595.1 Myxococcales bacterium
CGGCGCGTAGCCCCGGGTTACAGGGCTGTAAGCGGTGGTGACGGAGCTGGAAAGGCACCCCGGACCCGGCGTCACCGAGCTCGAAGCTGCAGACACTTCGTGACGAAAACGACGCGCAAAGGAGCCAGCGCGGCACGACTGCCTCTGCCACGACAGCCGATCCACTGCCTCCTCTCAGGCAGTGCTCAATGCGCGAGGGCCAGCTCTCCATCCGCGCGCAGCACGGGGTCCGCCATCACGAGATCACCGACGCGCGCCATCATCTCGGCCGCCTGCCTCGGAGTGACATCACGCGGCGAAGTCAGCACTGCCCGATTGCGCTGGAGCAGCTTTCCGAAGTGCGCGCGATGGGCCGGAGCAATGGCCGCGATGCCCGCGAGATCGTCGATCGCGGGACCCGCGCCCAGCGCGAGGTCCTGCTTGAGCTGCAGTTCGTTGGCGAGCAGCCACGATCTCGCCATCACCATCGCGTCGATCGGCGGCTCGACCTTCACCTGCGGCGGGGGCGGTGGGGACGTGGGCTCTGACGGGGGCGGGGGCAGGTTGAGCGGCTCCGGCTCGGCGGGGCTCCGCGGCTCGACCTGCGTGGGATGCAGCTTCCGAAACTCCTCCGCCCGCTTCTGCGCGACCGCGTTTGAATACACGGTGGTGATGATTCCCGCGGCCACGCCCAGCAGCAGCACGCTGCCCAGGACGACGGCGCTCATGGCTTCCCGCGCGCTTACCTGATTACGACGAGACCTGGTTCTTCCCGCGTGCCTTGGCGCGGTACAGCGCGCGATCGGCGGCATCGAACAGCTTCTTCGCGTCCTGCGCCCGCTCGGGGAAGCTCGCCACCCCGATGCTCACGGTGCACCTGACGGTGACGTTCTCGCGGGTGAACTCGGCGGCGGCCACGCGCTCCCGGATGGACTCGGCGACCTGCCTGGCCTCTTCGCGCGCCAGGCCCGGCAGGAAGGCGACGAACTCATCACCGCCGAAGCGGCTGGCGATGCCTCGGTTGCCGAGCACGCCCGCCAGCAGCCGGCCGACCTGCCCGATGGTGGAGGCGCCGGTCGCGTGGCCGTGCGCGTCGTTGATGGCCTTGAGCCCGTCGAGATCGAGCACCAGCAGGGTGAGCGGCGTGTTCTTCGCCTGCGCGATCTTCAGCGCGTCTTCCAGGGCCGCCTCGAAGCGGCGGTAGGCGAGCAGGCCGGTCAGGTCATCGGTCGAGAGCATCGCGTCGACCTGGGCGTGAAAGGCGGCGTCGATCTCGTCAGCGAGCACGAAGCGCAGCACCGTCCCCGCGATCGAGATCTTGTCGGAGTCGCGCAAGGGGAAAGCGCCCGCCACCTTCTTCCCGTTGACCTCGGTGCCGTTGGTCGAGCCGAGATCGTGCAGGTGGTAGCTGACCTCTCCATCGGTGTGTTCGACGACCTCGATGCACGCGTGCTGCTTGGACGCCCCGGGATCGTTGAGCGAGAGCTCCGCCGCCGGATCGCGACCGATCACCGTGCGGCGAAAGACCCTCGCGTGCGCGCCGAGATCGGCCTCCGAACCCTGCACGACCACCACGGTCGCTTGCGGCCGGGCTTCCCGCTCCGAGGGCTGCTTGAGCGCCTCGAGCTGGAGCGTGTCGGAGAGTGGGGTCGGGCTCATCACCCGTGAGGATGCCACTCACCGGGGGTAAGAGGGGGCGATGAACTTCCGCAGCGTGCTCTTTCCGTTACCCCCGCCGACTGCCGCATCGGCGGGGTTGCTTCTGCTGCGTGTCTTCGCGGGCCTCTCGATGGCGCGTCACGGCTGGGGAAAGATCCAGAATCCGTTTCACTGGATGGACGATCCCGCCGGCGCGCCGCCCGCGATCTTCCAGTTCCTCGCGGCCGTGGCCGAGTTCTTCGGCGGCATCGGGATCGCGGTCGGCCTCATCTCCGTGGTGGCCGCGTTCGGCATCGCCTGCACGATGGTGGTCGCGATCCATCGCCACCTCTCCGCCGGCGATCCCGTGGGGAAGTGGGAGCTCGCGGGACTCTATTTCTGCATCAGCGTGGTGTTGCTCCTCGCGGGGCCAGGCCGCTTCTCCCTCGATACGTGGTTGCGGTCGCGCTTCACGAGGCAACCATGACGCGCAAGCCCATCTTCTGGATCCTCCTGGTGCTGGGCGTGAGCGTGGGCGGCTGTTGCCTGCTGTCCGTCGCGATCCTGGGCCTCGGCGCGCTCGCTGACGATTCTTCCCCCTCGGCCACCACCGGAGCGACGGCGAACCGGCGCGATCCAGGAACCGGGGGCGAATGGAAGGTGGCGGTCGAGATCGCGCGCGGGGGGGCGCTCACCCAGTCCCTGCCTGGTGATCGCTGGGTGGCGCAATACGGCAGCAACGTCGACCTGGTGGTGGGGCGCAGCGGGGTGACGCAGTGGGTGCAGACCAACACCAGCGGCTCGATCTACGACCTCGTCTTCGACGACGACGGCACCTACGTGTGGAATTGGGCGGCGGCGGTGACGATGTATGGCCAGCGCTACGCCTCCCATGGCGTGGAGAAGGGCAGCTGGTCGTTGTCGGGCACGCAGCTCGCCTTGCAGCCCGAGTCGCAGTCAGCCGTGTACACGAACAATTCGGGCACCCAGGAGAAGACGGACCAGGACCTGAACGCGCGCCGCTACCAGCTCCTCGATCTCACGATGGAGACCCTGGACGACCCGAAGGAGCGCTTCCCTGGCGTGCTGATGAGCGGGCCGAAGGCGGCGTGGGACACCTCGAGCAGCGACCAGCTGACGCTCACCCTGCAGCGGGTGGCGAACTGAGCAACGCGATCAGCTGCTCGGTGGTGAGCTTCCCCGCTTCGCTCTTCCCCGCGAGGACCCCGGCGATGAGCGCCCGCTTGCGCTCGTGCAGCGTGAGCATCTGTTCCTCGACGGTGCCCATGGAGATCAGCCGGTAGATCGTCACCGGCCGCTTCTGCCCGAGGCGATGCGCGCGATCGGACGCCTGATCTTCCACCGCCGGGTTCCACCAGGGATCGAGGTGGATCACGTTGGTGGCCGCGGTGAGGTTGAGCCCCACGCCCCCGGCCTTGAGGGAGAGCAGGAAGACCGGCGCGCTGCCTTCCTGGAACTCGCGGATCCGCTCGGCGCGCACCTTCCGCGGGGTGCTGCCATCGAGCCCCACGTGCGCGATGCCGCGTTGATCGAGCGCCTCCTGCACCAGCGCGAGGTGCGAGGTGAACTGGCTGAACACCAGCACGCGTTGACCTTCGGCGAGCAGCTCGTCCAGCAGCTCGAGCAGGCGGGTGAGCTTCGACGAGACGATCTCCGAGTTCGCCTCGTGCAACCGCGGGTGTGAGGCGACCAGGCGCAAGCGGGTGAGCAGCGCGAGCACCTGCACCCGGCGCTCCTGATCTTTCATCGTCTTCTTCGGGGTCTTCAGATCGGACAGCGCGGCCAGCCGGGTGTCTTCGTAGAGCTGCCACTCAGGCGCGGAGAGCACCACCGGCACCCGCACCTCCGTGCGCGAGGGGAGCTCGGTCTCCACCTCGGCCTTGGTGCGGCGCAACAGGAAGGGCTCGATCACTCGCGCGAGCGCCGGGCCCGCCGCGGGATCGATCTGCTTCTCGATCGGCAGGGCGAAGCGCACGCGGAACGACTCCCAGCTGCCGAGCAGGGGAGGGAAGACGAGCGCGAAGAGGCTCCAGAGCTCGCCCAGGTGATTCTCGAGCGGCGTGCCTGAGAGCGCGACGCGGAACTCGGCCTCGAGCGCCTTCGCCGCGAGGAAGCGCTGCGTGTGCGCGTTCTTGAGGTTCTGGGCCTCGTCGAACACCGCGGTGGCGAACTTGCGCGAGGCGAGCTGCTTGGCGTCTCGCACGAGCAGGCCATAGCTGACGACCAGCACGTCCCCGGGCCCCAGCTTCTGCGCGCGGTCTTCGAGGTCGGCGTACACGTGCAGCTTCAGCGACGGAGCGAAGCGCGCCGCCTCTTCCTTCCAGTTGAACGCGACCGAGGTGGGCGCGACCACCAACGCGGGCCCCAGTCTCGCGCGCTCGAGCAACAACGTGAGCGCCTGCACCGTCTTGCCCAGGCCCATGTCGTCGGCGAGCACGGCGCCTGCGCCCATCGCCGCGAGGCGGCACAGCCACGCATATCCGTCGAGCTGATACGGCCGCAGCTTCGCCTTGAGGCCGCGAGGCAGCTTGGGCTCGAGCTTGCGGGCGGTCTCGAT
The DNA here is from genome assembly GCA_009885595.1 of Myxococcales bacterium. Taxonomy (GTDB): domain Bacteria; phylum Myxococcota; class Myxococcia; order Myxococcales; family Myxococcaceae; genus Archangium_A. The sequence continues at coordinate 4,196 of VFKJ01000872.1, forward strand.
GCGCTCGGCGAGCTTCTTCCACGCGGCGTCGGCTTCGAGCGTGGCTCCGGCGGATTCGAGCGCGCGCAGGGCCTCGGTGGCGGCAGGACCGACGAGCAGTCCCTGCCTGGTGACGTGCACGTGATCCGCGACGCGCTCGAGGTGGCGGCGCAGCGTCTCGTTCAGCTCGACGTAGGTGTGTTCCTCGACCTGCACCCAGCGGGCCCTCCTGCGCGCCGCATCGAGCAAGCGGGCGAGCTCGACGCGTTCACCCTCGACGCTGAGCCCGCCGAGCACGCCGAAGAACTCGAGGTCGTTCTTCACCGCGACCCTGAGCGCGCGCGGGCCCGTGGCGCCGAGGTTGCGAAGGGGCGTGCCGACCCACTCCAGCGCAGGAGGCTCCGCGCGCCGCGAGCAGGCCTCGAGCAGGGTGAGCGCGTCCTCCGCGTGATCGAAGCGGTAGTGAAAGGAGCCGAGCTCTTCAGCGGGGGAGAGCGGTAGCTCGGCGCAGAGCGTCTCAGCGAAGGCACGCTCGGCTTTCAGATCTCGCACCGCGTGCACGGCCTTCTCGCCCCGTCGCAGGTGAACGTCGCGACCGCCCTCGCCGGGAAGCAGCGCGGGCCCATCGGGGAGTGGCCGGATGCGCACCTCCAACTCCACCGCGCCCTTGGGCCGCGCTTCGAGTCGCAGCACGGGAAGGATCGCCGGGGGCACCGACTCACCCAGCACGCTGCGGGGCATGGCGACGGGCAGCCGCTGAGCCCACTTCGAGAGCGTCTCGAGCAGCGCGCCGTGGCTCTCGGGGGGGAAGACGGCATGCTCCTTCTTGAGCACGCCGAGCAGCTCACGAAGCTCGGGCTTCACGTCGAGCAACGTCAACCGGCGAGGGCCCTGGTCCCAGAGGAAGAGCACCTCGTCCGGCTTCGCGCTGCGCACCCGATCTGCGAGGTAGGGCGGCAACGGAGCGCCCTCGAGCCCGGCGCCGACGATCACGGATCCCATCCGCTCTTCGGCGACGAGGCCGACGAGCGCACGCTCAATCATGATCTCCCTCTCCCCCGCGGGGGAGAGGGTCGGGGAGAGGGCTAACCGAGGATGTCCAATCAACCCCTCCAGAAGCGCCCGCGAAGCGGGTTCACCCGGCTCAGGCAACAACGACGCAAGCCGCCCATCGATACCGGCCAACCCCATCAACTCCCGGCGACCCACCTCGCGCTCGCCGATCACCGCGGTGACGAAGATCTCCGTACCGATCTCGAGTCGCCAGGTCACCTCCGCGCCGCTCACCACCAGGGGACTCGAGTCGAGCGCCTTGTCGATCGCCTCGAGGGTGCGATGCCAGGCAGGCCGAGTCAGTTCCTCCAACTCCGCCTGCGGAGCACTCCGCACCCAGAGCAGCGCGGTGTCGATGGCCGCGAGCACGTGCACGCACGGGCTCATGCCGCAGGAGCACTCGAACTTGGCCCCCAACGTCAGCTTCACCTCCGCGCGCGCGAAGCCGCCGCCTGAGCGCAGGGCCTGCTCCGTCGGCAGCAGATCCTTGAATCGAAACCCCGGCAGCTTCGGATCGAAGGTCAGCTCCTCGACGCGCAGCGCCTCCAGAGGCCGGGGCGCGATCGACGGCGGAATCCGCGCACGCAGCTCGAGCAGCCGCGCATGCACCTCAACTCCGCGCGCCGGCACCTCGAGTCGCTGCGCCACCTCACCGCGCGCCCGCTCTGCTGCCACGCGTTCGC
>VFKJ01001234.1 GCA_009885595.1 Myxococcales bacterium
CCTCACCGAAGGTGAGCAGCGCGTACGGGAGGATCTGCCAGAGGATCGGCAGGGTCTGCCCGCCGTCGATCGCCAGTTGCAGCGAGCCCACCACGATCCACGCCAGGCCTGAGAACGCGATGCCCAGGCCCATGCGTCGCAGCGCCGTCGGCTCGATCCCCCGCTTCTTGAGCCCCGGGTAGAGCACCAGGTTGTTGAAGGGAATGAGGATCATCACCAGCAGCGGGTTGAGCGCCTGCATCTGCGAGGCGGTGGTGAACCAACTCCAGCCGGGCAACTGCATCGACTTCGCCTGGAGGATCCACGTCGAGGCCTTCTGATCGAACAGCGACCAGAACGGAGTCACCAGCGCGAAGATCACCAGCACCCGCAAGACCGCCTTCACGCCGTCCACGTCCTCGTCGGGGTGGGCACCGCGGGCGTTCTCCACCCGCAGCCACACCCCCGCGCCCGCGAAGCCCAGGAAGACGACGATGGCGAGGCACAGGGCGGCTACCAGGCCCAGGGCCTCCCAGAGAAAGACGGACCCCACGGCCCCCAGCGAGCCGAGGCCCACCAGCACCGAGCCTGCGTTGAGCCCCCCGCCCTTGAAGAGCGCCGTGGTGCACACCGAGAGGAACCCGTTGGGGTCCTTGCCGGCGGGCGGCACGTGCACGTAGCGCTTTCGGCCCGCGACCAGCACCACGGTGCTCAGCGCCATCAGGATCGCGGGCACCCCGAAGGCGAGCCGCGCGTAGCCCGACTTGAGCAGCGGGGGGATCAGCAGCGACGCGAAGAACGAGCCGAAGTTGATGATGAAATAGAAGGCATCGAAGACCACCTTCGCCAGGTGCTTGTTCGTCTGGTCGAACTGATCTCCTACGAAGGCAGACACACACGGCTTGATGCCACCGCTCCCGAGCGCGATGAGGAAGAGCCCCGCATAGAAGCGCTCCTTCGAGTCGATGCTGAAGGCCAGCAGCCCCTGGCCGAAGCAATAGACGAGCGAGAGCCAGAAGATGACACGGTACTTCCCCAGGAACCGATCAGACAGCCAGCCGCCCAGCAGCGGGAAGAAGTACACGCCCATCACGAAGACGTGGAAAACCTCCTTCGCCGCGGGCTGGCGCTCGGCCTCGGCCAGCGAGATGAGCAGGTAGCCCACGAGGAAGTCCGTGAGCACGTTGCGCATGCCGTAGAAGCTGAAGCGCTCGCACGCCTCGTTTCCGATGATGAAGGGGATCTGCCGCGGCATCGTCCCGGTGGGGGGCGCGGGAGCCGGGAACGGTGCTGCGATGGGTGCGCTCATGAATTCAGGCCGCGCGGGCGGTGGGCTCGATGCCCTGCCGCGCCAGCCACGCCAGCGCGCGCTGACGGCAGTGCTCGCGGTGCCAGGCGTGCCACTGCTGCTGACGCTCCGGCAGCCAGGAGAGCGCCGTCTTGAAGCGCCGCTCGGGGCGCGAGGCCGACAGCGCCAGCTCCAGCGATTCCTGCAAGGTGCGGTCGCCCAGCGAGGTGACGAACGCGCGCATGTCGTCGATCACCCGCTGCGGGTGCCCGGGCGGGACGCGCACGAAGCGCGAGGGCTCGTTCTCGATCTCCGTCACCGTGAGCCCATCGTGCTCCGCGGGCTCGAACTCCGGAGTCACCAGCAGCACGTCGCCGGTGTCCTGATCGAAGTACCAGCGCAGGTCCGCGGTCTCGGCCTCGAGCGCGATGGACAGCTCTTCGAGGTCGACTGGGAGTGCGCGGGTGGGCTGAGTCACGAGGGTCCGGGGGGCCAAAGAAGGGGCGCGCAGCGTCTACGCAAACCCCTCGCTTCGCTCAAGCCCCCCGCGCCCGATTTACCGGGTCATCTGACGCCGTGCATCATGACCAGCAGCCGCCTCGCCAGGAAGAACAGGATCACCGAGGAGGCACCTGACATCACGACGAAGAGCATGAAGAAGTCGAAGAGGTTGCTGATCTTCACCCCCACGAACGACTTGGAGTTGTCGACCAGGCTGGCCTCGATCTTCTTCTTCAGCTCGTCCTTGAGCGCCGGATCGGAGACGTTCGCCAACGAGACGTCCTGCAGCGGCACCGCCAACAGGAACGGCTGGCCGACCGAGGTGGCCGCCTCGCCCTTGAGCTTCATCAGCTTGTACTTGGTCGCCCGCTCGCTGAAGTCCCCCGGGAGGAGCGACTTGCCGTCGGCGGGGTACGAGATGCCGGTGAGCTGGGTGGCGTAGGCCGCCTTCGTCTTCTCGTCGGGCCCCTCGTCGACGACCTGCTTCTGCTCCTCGGGCGTCCTGGGCTTGAGCGCCGCGATGTCCACCGGGCGACAGGTGCTCGCCTGCTTCTCCTCGACCTTCCAGGAGGCCCGAATGCGATCGCCGTACTCCGAGTCGAGGCTCGCCAGGCCCTGCACCGAGACCGCCGGCTCCGGGTAGAGCGCCGACAGCGTGCCGGCGAACTTGTTGGCCGCCGAGGTGGACAGGAACCACACGCCCATCAACAGCGAGGCGAACTTCACCGGCGCCAGCTTGTTCACCATCGAGAGGCCGATGGGGGAGAGGCACAGCTCGCCCAGGGTGTGGATGGTGTAGAGGCTGAACAGCCAGAGCATCGAGACCTTCACGCCCGGCTGCAGGCCGTGCACGCCGCCCGCGATCACGAGGTAGCCCAGCGCGAGCAGGAAGAGGCCGATCGCCTGCTTGAAGGGCGAGGCGGGCTCCATGTTCTTGCGGCCCAGCGCGCCCCAGATGCCCACGAAGATGGGCGCCAGCAGCACGATGGCCACCGCGTTGATCGACTGGAAGTACGACGCCGGCACCGTGAGGCCGAAGACGTTTCGGTTGGTCTGCTCTTCCGCGAAGTACGTCAGCGATGCGCCGGCCTGCTCGAACGCCGCCCAGAAGAAGATCACGAAGAAGGCGATGACGTAGATGACCCAGATGCGATCGCGCTCGGTCTTGCTCAACGAGGGATCCGAGATGATGTAGCCGGGGCCGGCGATCGTCAGGGAGAAGATGAACGAGCCGATCCAGTCGAAGTCGGCGCCGAAGCGCAGCCCCAGCAGGATCGCGAGGAACACCCCGCCCCAGATGGCGGCCAGCTTCACGTTGAACGGCGCCTTGGGCGCGTCGCTCTTCTCCTGCCGCGCCTCGTTGGGCTTCTCGCCGATCTGCACGCCCTCGGGCGTCACGATGTACTTGTTCTTGAGCGCGGTGAAGAGCACCAGCGAGAGCACCATGCCCATGCCGGCCGCCAGGAAGCCCCAGCGGAAGTCTTCGGGGCAGCCCGTGTCACCCAGGAAGCCGCAGGCCAGGGGCGCGATGAAGGCGCCCAGGTTGATGCCCATGTAGAAGATGGTGAAGGCCGAATCGACGCGCTTGTCGCCGGGTGGATAGAGCTGCCCCACCATCGTCGAGATGTTGGGTTTGAAGAAGCCGTTGCCCAGGATGAGGAAGCCCAGGCCAATCACCATCAGCGTCTTGGCCAGCCCCACGTCGGTGTAGAACGAACCCGACGCGAACATGGTGAACTGACCCAGCGCCATCATCACGCCGCCCACGATGATCGACTTGCGATTGCCCCAGTACCGGTCGGCCACGTACCCGCCCAGCAGCGGCGTCAGGTACACGAGGCCGGTGTAGCTGCCGTAGATGGTCGAGCCTTCGTCCTTGCTCAGGAGCAGCGCCTTCGTCATGTAGAGCGTGAAGATCGCTCGCATGCCGTAGTAGCTGAAGCGCTCCCACATCTCGGTGACGAAGAGGACGTACAGCCCTTTGGGGTGGCCCTTCGGAGTGGCGTCAGTCATGTGGGCGCTGCGTGTGACACCGTTGGAAACGCCCGTCAAACAGGGAGTAGCGCGACGTCACACTTCGTCGGATCGCGCCAACATCCCCGCATGGCCGAGGAGTTTCTGCTCGAGCCGCGCCATCTTCCGCGCGGCCTTCGGGGCCTCATGGTCGAAGCCCAGCAGGTGCAGCAGGCCGTGCGCGAGGTAGAGCGCCAGCTCGCGCTCGAGGGTGGTGTCGAGGTCTCTTGCCGCGCGGCGGGCGGTGTCGAGCGAGATGACGATGTCGCCCAGGGGGCGCGGGCCCGGCCCGGGGAAGTCGCCCGCGGGGAAGGACAGCACGTCGGTGACGGCGTCGATGCCGAAGTACTCGCGCTTGAGCTTGCGGATCGCGGAGTCGCGCACCAGCGAGAGGGAGAGCTCGCAGTGGGTGAGGCGCAGGGTGCGCGCGAAGGCTTGCGCGAGGGTCGTCAGTCGCTTCGCGTGGGGTGAACGCGAGGTGCAGAGGACTTGTAAGCCCCTCACCCCGACCCTCTCCCCCGCGGGGGAGAGGGAGACAGGAGGGCGCTTCACTTCACGACCGACAACGGCTTCATCACGTCGCGCTCCGGGGGCTTGCCCCCGCCGACCGCTCCCGCCGGGTACTGCGGCCGCGCGTGGTAGATGCCCTCGAGCGTGCTGGTGAAGGAAGCCCCCATGAGGTGCAGGTCCTTCAGGGTGAGCTCGCACTCGTCGAGCTGCCCTTCGCTGAAGATGAGGTTGATCATCTTCTGCACCAGGGCGCGCAGCTTGTCCGTCGTCGGCTCGCTCATCGAGCGGCTCGCCGCCTCGCAGGCGTCGGCGATCATCACCAACGCCGTCTCCCGCGACTGCGGCTTGGGGCCGGGGTAGCGGAAGAGCACCTCGTCGACCCCCTTCAGGTCCTCCCGGCCCTCGAGCTCCTTCTGCGCCTTGTGGAAGAAGTAGCCGACCAGCCGGGTGCCGTGATGCTCGGGAATGGCGTCCGCCACCCGCCGCGGCAGCTTGTACTCGCGCGCCATCTCCAGCCCCTCGGTGACGTGCCGCTTGATGATCACCGCGCTCATCGGGGGCGCCAGCTTGTCGTGCGCGTTCTCGCCCTTCTGGTTCTCGCCGAAGTAGGCCGGGTTCCGGCCCTTGCCGATGTCGTGGTAGTACGCGCAGCTGCGCGCGAGCAGCGGGTTGGCGCCGATCGCCTCCGCCGCCGACTCCACCAGCGAGCCCATCACGATGCTGTGGTGGTAGGTGCCGGGCGCGTTGAGCACCAGCTCCTTGAGCGCCGGGTGGTTGAGGTTCGCCAGCTCGAGCAGCTTGAGATCCGACGCGTAGCCGAAGATGCCCTCGACCAGCGGCGTGAGCGCCAGCACCAGCGAGGGCAGCAGGAACGAGGCGGCCGCCAGCGCGAACAGCCCGCTCCACAACAGCTCGACCCCCATGCCCTTGGCCGCCGCCAGCTGGATGAAGACCATCAACCCCGAGCCCACCGCCCCGGTGGCGAAGCCCGCCCGGAAGATGCCGGCGCGATCCTTCGCCCGGCCGATGCGATCGGCGGCCACCAGCGAGGTCACCAGCGAGAACAGGAAGAACGAGAGCGAGTTGCCCAGCAGCACCCCCGCCAGCGCCGAGAAGATGATGGCGAAGAAGAGCGCGCTCGACTCCGACAACACGAAGCGCACCAGCATCGCCCCCGCGGCCACCGGGAAGGCGTACTGCAGCGCCTCCACCGGCAGCGCCGGGTAGCCGTCGTGCACCACGTCGGCCACCAGCACCCAGAGGTGCAGCCCGCCCAGCAGCCCGGTGCCCAGCAGGCCCATGAAGGCCACGTCCCGCCGGCCCGGCCGGAACTGCCGCAACGAGGCGGTGAAGAACAGCCAGGCGCCGCTCACCAGGAGCGCCACGATGCCCGCGCCCCCCAGCTGCAGCTGCAGCAGGTCGAGCTCGCTGGTCTGCGCCCTCAACGAGCGCGTCACCAGCACGTGCTGCTCGTTGACCAGCTCGCCGTCTCCGATGATCCGCTGGCCCTTCTTGATCGACAGGTTGACCGGCTTCACCGCTTCCCAGGCCGCCTTCCGCCGGGCCTCGGTCTCCGCGATGTTGACGGTGAGGTTGGCGCGCACCTGCTTGCGAGCCAGCCGCAGCACCGCCCGGCGCACCGGGGTGGGGGAGTCGGGCAGCAGGTTCCCGGGCACCGAGGAGAAGCGGTCGAGCTCGGTGCTCACCTCCTTCAAGTCGAAGATCCCCGGCTGGCCCGTCGTCATCTCGTACTCGGTGGTGCCGCCCACGATGCGCACCGTGATGCCGTTCATGTCGATGCGGGCCAGCTCGTCGCGCGAGGCCACCACCTTGCCGCGGTAGGCCAGCTCTATCAGCGTCATCACCGCCTGCTCGAGCTCGTGCCCGAAATGGCCCTGGGTCAGCACCTCGAAGTCCTCGTCCTCGGGCGGCACCGCGCTCGCCTCGAAGACCCGCTTGCTCTCGCGCAGGGCGGCCAGCAGCTCGGCCTCGTCTTTCGACGGCGGCGCCCCCGGCTTGCGCGAAGGGTCGAGCTTCACCGGGTGCCCGGCCACCACTTCCTGCATCTGGGCGAAGGCCTCGCGCACCCCGTGCTTCACCTTCGACTCGACCAGGGTGTCGTAGTCGAACACCGGGCGCACCCGGGCGCGCGCCTCGTCTCGGCGCTGCTGGGTGCGGCCCTCGTCGGGCACCTCGAAGTCGCGGCTGGCCTTGAAGACCGCCACCGACTTGGCCGCGAAGGGCCGGCCAAGGTGCTCCTCCGACAGCTCGGGGATCCGCTGGCCTGACAGGCCCGGGGTCAGCAGGAACGCCGAGGCGACCGAGATGCCGAGGAGCACCGCCCCCAACGCCACCGGGCGGGGCAAGGCGAGCGACTGAAACCACGCGGCGAACCGCGAGGTCGGGGGAGGACCATCGGCCATGGGCGGCCCCACCCTACCAAGCGGCCGGATTTCTGGGTCGCTTCGCCTGGGCCCAGCGCTTGGGGTTAGTTGGCGCTCGCGGTGCTGGTGAAGAGGAACACCTTGGCCCCCGCGCGGGCGACCCCGAAGTGCTGCTTGAGGGGCCGCTTCTCGTTCGCCACGAAGGCCTTGAGGCCCGGGTAGAGCGTCATCAGGGTGGTGATGATGTCGGCCACGTCGCTGCTGGACGGCACCCCGAGCTCAATCTTCGCGCGCCCCTCGCAGGCAGCCTGCAACGTCCTGGGGATGATCACGGTGATGTTCATCGGGTGCGCCCAAAGGGAGCATTGCACGAGGGGCGACACGCCGTCGGAAGGAAAACGGGGTGAACTTCCCCAGTCACTCGGGGAGGAGCACCCGCCGGTACACCAACCGCCCGCGCGCCACGTCGGCCACCGCCAGCAGCGCGCCCGACGGCTCGAGCACGCGGTGCAGCCCGGTGCGCCCTGACACTTCGACCACCCCGCCGTGCCGCACCCGGGTGGCCTCGGCCTCGTTCACCTGGAGCGCCGGCAGATCTTTGAGCGAATCGTTGAGCCCGACGAGCCGGCTCTGCGCCAGCGCCGGGCCCCCGGCCACCAGGTCAGCCAGGGGGATCGCCTGGGCGAGCACGAACGGGCCGCTGTGCGTGCGACGCAGGGCACACAGGTGCGCCCCGCAGCCCAGCGCCTCGCCCACCTCGGCGGCCAGGGTGCGCACGAAGAACCCCTTGCTGCAGTGCACCGACAGCTGGATCTCGTCGGCGGAGAAGTCGCGCAGGATCAGCTCGTGCACCGTCACCTGCCGGGCGGCGCGCTCGACCTCTTCACCCGCGCGCGCCAGCTCGTACAGGCGCTTCCCGCCGATCTTCACCGCCGAGTACATCGGGGGCGTCTGAAGAAACGGGCCCCGAAACTTCTCGAAGGCGGCCTCGATCAGCTCGCGGGTGAGCGGCGGCACGGCCTTCGTTTCCAGCACCTTGCCCTCGGCGTCGAGGGTGTCGGTGGTGGCGCCCAGCTTCACGACTGCGTCGTAGGCCTTGGTGGCCTCGGTGATGAACTGGGCGATCTTGGTGCCGTCGCCGATGCAGATGGGGAGCACGCCGGTGGCCATCGGGTCGAGCGTGCCGGTGTGGCCGACCTTCTTCACCTTCAGGGCGCGGCGCACCTCGCGCACCACGTCGAACGACGTGATCCCCTTCGGCTTGTCGACCACGAGGACCCCGTTCACCTCACCAGCCCTCTTTGTTCCGCACTTCCTTGAGCAGCCGTTCGATCTTGTCGCCCTCGTCCAGCGAAGGGTCGAAGGTGAAGAACACCTCGGGAGAGATGCGCAGCTTCACCCGCTTGGTCACCTCGCGGCGCACGAAGCCCTTGGCGGCCGTGAGCCCCGCCTGCGTCTCGGCCTTCTGCTCGTCGGTGCCGATCATCGAGTAGTAGACCTGCGCCACCGAGAGATCGGGCGAGACCTTCACCCCGGTGAGGGTGATGAAGCCGATGCGCGGATCGTGGATGGCCCCGCGGGTCAGCAGATCCGCGATGGCAGCCTGAATCTCCGCCCCCACCCTTTCAGGTCGAACTGAAGCCATGGTGCGCTACTCCTTTTCCCACTCTCGGCGATTCCGCAGGCTGCGCGCCACTGCCCTCGCGTCGGCCAGGTTCACTTCCTTCTCTTTCTTCTTCGCACCCTTCTTCACCGGGGCAGAAGGTGAAGGCGGGGGCACGTGCTTGCTGTGCCGATCTTCCCACGCGCCCAGCCCCTCTGCCTCGGCCAGCGAGCGCTCCCCCCGGGGAATGGTCAAGAGCAGGTCACCTGGGGGAGGGGTGTTGAAGAGGTCCTCGCCGAAGCTCAGGATCTCCAGTTCCCGCGAGCTGACCGGCGCCACGTACATGTCGTCGATGTACTGGAAGATCTTGTCCATCATCTCGTTGACGTGGGCCCGCTCGTTGCCCACCACCGACATCGCCACCACCGCGCGGTTGAGGACGTCGTTGTCGTCCACCTCGGCCACCGCGACGTTGAACTTGGCCTTCACCCGGTCGGTCACACGCCTGACCACCTGGCGCTTGGCCTTGAGCGAACCGGCAGCGGGAATGTCGAGGGTGACGCGAGAGACGCAGACGAACATGGGATCACTCCGGCAAACAGCGACGCGCCGTGACTTAGGGCTCTGACCGTCTGATCCAACCGCGCCGACCTCCGAAGTGTTCCTCGAAGGCCGGGCGGGGCCCCTTCACCTCAGCTGAGCGACGGCCGGGTCTCCTCGACCTCGTAGGCCTCGATGATGTCCCCGACCTGAATGTCGGAGAAGCCCTCGATGCCGATGCCGCACTCGTACCCCATGGTGACTTCCTTCACGTCGTCCTTGAAGCGCTTGAGGCTCGCCAGCTTGCCCTGGAACACCTGCTTGTTCTGGCGCACCAGCTTGAGGATCGCCGAGCGCTTGATCACGCCCTCGAGCACCGCAGAACCCGCGATGGTGCCGAGCTTGGGCACGTTGATGGGGTTCCTCACCTCCGCCTTGCCGATCTTCTTCTCGGTGCGGATCGGGTCCAGCAGGTCTTCCATCATCTTGATGACGCCGTCGAGCAGCTCGTAGATGATGCCGAAGGTCTGCCACTTCACGGCCTTGTGCTTGGCCGCCTGCTCAGCACCCGACTCGGGCTTGCTGTTGAAGCCGATCACCACGGCGGCGAACGCCTCGCCGGTGCCGATGTCGGTCTCGGTCATCATGCCGACACCCTTCTGCACGATGGTGACCTTCACCTTCTTGGTCGACAGCTTCTGGATCGCGTCGGCCACGGCCTCGAGCGAACCCGAGACGTCGGCCTTGAGCACGATCTTGAGCTCCTTCTGATCGGACGCCTTCTGCTTGGCGAGCAGGTCTTCGAGCGACTCCCGGCTCGTCTTGCCGGCTTCCGCCTGGCGCGCCTTCAGGATGCGGTGATCGGACACCTGCTTGGCGGCCTTCTCGTCGGCCACGGCGTTGATGATGTCGCCCGCGGTGGGCACGCCGGACAGGCCGATGATCTCCGCGGAGTAACCGGGCTTCACCTCGTCGATGAGGTCGCCGCGATCGTTGAGCATCATGCGCACCCGGCCGAAGTGGGTGCCGGAGATCAGCGCGTCGCCCTTCCTGAGGGTGCCTTCCTGCACCAGCACGGTGGCGATGGGGCCGCGGCCCTTCTCCAGCCGCGCCTCCAGGATGATGCCGGTGGCCGCGCGGTTCGGGTCGGCCTTGAGCTCGAGCACCTCGGCCTGCAGCGAGATGTTCTCGAGCAGGAGATCGAGGCCCAGGCGCGTCTTGGCGGACACGGGCACCATGATCACCTCGCCGCCCCAGTCCTCGGCCAGCAGGTTCAGGTCGGCCAGTTCCTTCTTCACCCGATCGACGTTGGCGGCCTGCAGGTCCATCTTGTTGATGGCGACGACGATGGGCACCTCGGCCTTCTGAGCGTGCTGAATCGCCTCTTTGGTCTGGGGCATCACGCCGTCGTCACCTGCGACCACCAGCACCACCACGTCGGTGATGTTGGCGCCGCGGGCGCGCATGGCGCTGAACGCCGCGTGACCCGGGGTGTCGAGGAAGGTGATGTCACCCTTGCTCGACTTCACCGTGTAGGCGCCGACGTGCTGGGTGATGCCGCCTGCTTCGCCGCTGGCCACGTTCGCCTTGCGGATCGCGTCGAGCAGCGAGGTCTTGCCGTGGTCGACGTGGCCCATCACGGTGACCACCGGGGGCCGCGAGATCAGGTTCTCGGGCTTCTCCTCGAGGGTGGGCAGGAAGTCTTCGACCTCGAAGCCGACCTTCTTCACCGTCCAGCCGTAGTCGGTGGCGAGCACGCCCGCCGTGTCGACGTCGATGGTCTGGGTGGCGGTGGTCATCTTGCCCGCCTGCATCAGCTTCTTGATGAGGTCGGTGGTCTTCACGCCCATGCGCTGCGACAGCTCGCTGACCGTGATGCCTTCCTGAACCTTGATGACCTTCTTGTCGCCGGCCATCTCGGTGATGAGGGTCTTCTGGCCCTTCTTGGTCGGCTTGCGCTTCTTGCCGCGGACCGGAATGGCGGAGCGCCCGAAGATGAGCTCCTTGATGTCCGAGGTGGTGCTCTGCTCCTTCTCCTTCTCGCGGCGCTGACCGGCGGCGCCGGGAGGCCCTCGCCGCTCGGCTTCCTTGCGACGCGCGTCACCGAAGTCCTTGGCGCCGGCCGTGCCCGCGGGCACCACCTTGAACTCGCGCACCACGCCGATGGCCTTCTTGCCGGGCGCCATCGGGTACCGGCCCGCGCTGGGCTGGTTGGGCGTCACCCGCTTGATGGGGATGAGCGGGCGGCTGACGACGACCGCCTGGGTGGCGGTGGGCACGGTGCGCACCGGCGCCGCGGTCGTCGGACCGGTCGCGGTGGCGCCGGCACCGCCGATGCTCGGGCGCATGGTGACGCCCACCCGGCCAGGGGCCGAGGGCCTCGGACCGATGCTGGAAGCGGGGCGCACCATCGGGGGCACGGCGATCGGCGGCGGCGCGGCGGCGGGCGCGACCGTCACGGCGCCTGGGCGCGGAGCCGAGGCCCGCGCGCGGGGCGCTGAAGGGATGGCAGCAGGGGCAGGAGCGGCCGCGGCGCTGACGGCAGCCTGAACGGGAGCCTCGACCACGGCAGCCGGCACGGGAACCTCGGGGGGGGCGAGGGGAGCGGCGACTTCCACCGGCGTCTGCTCCGTGGCGGCGGGCATGTTCGCGGGCGGCACCACCTGCGCGAGGGGCGTCTGGGTGTCGGCGGGCAGCTCGACCACCGGCTCGGTCTCGACGGGCGCGGCAGCAGGCTTCTCGGCAGCGTGAGGCAGATCGACCCTGGCGCCGGCGGCGAAGGGGGTGGCGACGGTCGCCTCTCCCACCTTGCGACGCACCACGAAGCCCTTGGGCGCAACGGCAGCAGGGGGCGCCTTCGGCTTGCGCCGCTCGACGATCTTCTGCACCGCGGCGATGGCCTGGTCGTCTTCCAACGACGACGAGTGGCTCTTGACGTCGTAGCCGAGGCTCACCAGTTCCGTGACCACGGCCTTGTTGTCGAACTCAATGCCATGCTTTTCCTTGAGCTCTCTTGCGATTTCGTGAACGCGCTTCTTTGACATAGGGCGAGACCCCCGTACTGCAGGTGACGAGAGAAAGACAGTGAAGGAACCATGCCAACGAGCCGCGAGAAACCGCGCGGAGCGAGGGCGAAACGACGCGAGCTGGGACGTACGGCGGCAGCCAGAGCGAACAGCGAACCAATGTTTGGGTGAAGCTCAGTCGTTGGTTTGCCGCAGGAAGGCTGCCTCCAGGTTGGTCACATCCAGCGCCACGTTCGTCTTGAAGGCCCGCTGGAGGGCCTTCCGCTTCACGGCTGCCTGTAAGCAGCCTGGTCCACAGAGGTACGCCCCCCTGCCAGGGGCGCCTTGCGACCTGTCCAACAGGGGCTGGTTCTTCTCGTCGAGAACCAGCCTCCGGAGCAGCGCTTTCGTCTGCTTCTTTCCGCACCCCAGGCACGTTCGTACGGGCGGCCTGGGCTCCTCGTTCATCGGTTGAGTACCTTTGGTTGGTGACGACGATCAGACGGTGGCGGTGGGGGCCGCCGGCACGACGGCCGGGGCCTGCGCCTTCTTGAGCGCGTCGAGCTCGGCGCGCCGCTTGTTCTCTTCGTTCATGTAGTGCTCGGCCGCGGCCTTGATCTGCCGGGCCTTCTTGATGCCGATGCCCGCCACGTTGCCGATGCGGGTGAGATCCATCTCCTTGACGATCTCCTCGACGGTGCCGAAGCCGGCCAGCTTGAAGCTGTCGACGTTGGTGGTGCCGATGCCGCGCACCCGGGCCAGCCGCTCTTCCTGGCTGAGCTCGTCGGGGTGACGGCGCTCCTCTTCCAGCCGGCGCTGCTCGCGGTCCTTCTGCATCTTCTCCAGCTCGATGGCGTCGTTGACCATCTGCTTGCGCGCCATCTCCTGCATGGGCGCGACCTTGGCGGCGTCGATGCCGGGGATCTGGGCGAGCACCTCGGGGTTGGCCTCGGCGATGTCCTTGGCCATGCGGAAGCCGTGGGCGTACAGCGTCTCGACCAGCAGCTCGTTGACGCCGGGGAGCACGCCGAGCGAACGGTCGGCGAACTCGCGCATCTCCTTGACGCGCGACTCGCTGTTGATGTCGAGCTTCCAGCCGGTCAGCTGGGCGGCGAGGCGCACGTTCTGGCCCGAGCGGCCGATGGCCAGCGAGAGCTGGTCGTCGGGCACGATGATCTCCATGGCGTGGTTGGCCTCGTCGATGATCACGCGGCTCACCTCGGCGGGCGCGAGCGCAGCGCACACGAAGCGCGCCGGATCCTCGTCGAACTCCACGATGTCGATCTTCTCGCCGCGCAGCTCCTGCACCACGGCCTGCACGCGGCTGCCCTTGATGCCGACGCACGCGCCGACCGGGTCGACGTCCGCGTCGCGGCTGGACACCGCGATCTTCGAGCGACGGCCGGGCTCACGGGCCGCGGCCTCGATCACCACGATGCCTTCGGCGATCTCGGGCACTTCCATCTCGAAGAGCTTGGTGAGCAGGTTGACCGAGGCGCGCGAGAGGATGATCTGCGGGCCCTTGGCCTCGCGGAGCACGTCGAGCACGAAGGCCTGCACGCGATCGCCCGGGCGGTACACCTCGCGCGGCACCTGCTCGCGCACGGGGAGCACCGACTCGGCGCGGCCGAGGTCGACGATCAGGTTCCCGCGCTCGAGGCGGCGGGCGATGCCGGTGACGATCTCGCCCTTGCGATCCTTGTACTCGTTGAAGACGTTCTCGCGCTCGACGTCGCGGGTGCGCTGCAGCAGCACCTGCTTGGCGGTCTGGGCGGCGATGCGGCCGAAGCCCCGGCGGAAGGTCTTGAGGCCGAGAATGTCGCCGTACTGCTCGTCTTGCGCCTTGGCCTCGAGCGCGTCTTCGTCACGGTAGAAGATCTGGAAGACGAGCTCGTCGCCGGGCTGCACTTCCATGCCCTGCCCCGCGGCCTGCGCCACGGTGATGTTGTTGATGGCGTTGAGCGCGTCGGTGACGACGTCGACGACGGTGATGGCCTGGAAGATCTCCACGACACCCTTGGCCGCCTCGAACTTGGCCTCGAGGGCGCGGTCCTGGCCGAAGTGCTTCTTGGCAGCCGTCTTCATCGCGTCTTCGAGAGTCGAGACGAGCACGGCCTTGTCGATGCCCTTGTCCTTGGCGACCTGGGTGAGGACGTCGTCGAGGCGGAGGGATGCGGTAGCGGGGGTCATGGGGGTCTTCCTTTTCCTCGGCCGCCTGATGACGGCCTGTATGTGGTTACGGCTGGGACGACTACGGCTGAAATTCCAGGTTGGCGCGGGCGATGTCTTTCAAGTTGATGGTGAAGGGGCCTGCCCCCTCGACCTCGACCGTCACTGCGTCCCCCGAGACCTGACGAAGCGTCCCGAGGAAGTTCTTTCGCGGCGGCTCGAAGAGCGGTGCGAAGGTCTTGATGCGCACCTGCTTGCCCTTGACGCTCTCGAAGTGCGCGGCCTTCTTCAAGGGGCGGTTCAGGCCGGGGCTGCTGACCTCGAGGCTGTACTCGTGCGGAATCACGTCTTCGACGTCGAGCGCCTTGTCGACCGCGTGACTGGCCAGCGCGCACTCCTCGACGCCCACGGTGCCGCCCGGCTTGTCGATGAACAGCCGGAGGATCCACCCGCCATGCTCGCGGATGAACTCGAGATCGAGCAGCTCCAGACCCTCGGCCGCGATGAGCGGCTCGCAGATCTGCTGCACTTTCTCTTCCACCTTCTGTTTTGGCTCAGCCACGTTCGATCGACCCCCAGAAAATAAAAAAGTGGGCACCCCGGCCCACTTTTCAGAAACATCCGAAAAATTGGTAGCGGGCATCTACGACAGCAGGCCCCTCCGTGTAAACAGCCGCGCCATGCGCATCGCAGCAGCCCAGATGACCAGTGGCGCCGACAAGGCCGCGAACCTCGAGACCGCCACCCGCTTGATTACGAAGGCAGCGCAAGCCGGCGCGCAGCTCGTCGGGCTGCCGGAGAACTTCGCCTGGATGGGGCCTGAGCCGGAGCGGGCGGCGAACGCCGAGACCTCGTTGGACGGTGGAACGCTCGCCCGAATGGCCGAGCTCGCCAGATCATTGAAGATTTCAGTGCTCGCGGGCTCGGTGCTGGAAGCCGGGGCGCCCGGCGGCCGCCTCTACAACACCAGCACGCTCTTCGGGCCCGACGGGCAGCGCCTGGGGCTGTATCGGAAGATCCACCTCTTCGACGTGGAGGTCGGCGACGGGCAGACGTACCGCGAGTCGGCCGCGGTGGCCCCGGGCACCGAGGTGGTGGTGGCAGACGCGCCCTTCGGCAAGGTGGGGTTGTCGGTCTGCTACGACCTGCGCTTCCCCGAGCTGTACCGCAAGCATGCGGAGGCCGGCGCGGTGCTGCTGACGGTGCCCGCCGCCTTCACGCTGATGACCGGCAAGGATCACTGGGAGGTGCTGCTGCGCGCCCGGGCGATCGAGA
>VFKJ01000770.1 GCA_009885595.1 Myxococcales bacterium
CGAGTACCAACATGAGGCTCACGAACACCTGAAGAACGATCACGCTCATGTCCGGGACCCACGCGATTGCTGCGCTTGGGGACTTCTAGACGCAAAGAGTGCGCGAGAGAGGGGCTGCCGAGAGTGGGGAGACATCGTGGCCGCGCGCGGGTGCATTCGCCTTGCCAACCGGTAGTCTGAGCCGCGAAATCTAAGGAGAAACATGATTCACCTGATGGTGGTGTGCCTCTTGGTCGCGGCGATGGAAGACGGTGGAGTGGACGCCGGAGTCGATGGCGGCGTGGCGGCGAGCTGGCGCCTGTCGACCAAGCTCGGGAAGGGCTCGGCGTTGCGCGAGGCGTTGATCGCCGAGGTGACGGCGGGCGCGCGGGATTCAGGGGTGGGCGAGCGCGCGCTGTCCCGCGAGGAGGTCGAGGCGCTGCTCGACGATCCCCGGGCTGACCTGATCTACGGGGACAAGACGGTGTCGATCGTCGCGCCTTCGATGGTGACGCGGCACCGGCAGGAGCACCTCGACCTGATGAAGCGCTTCCTGCTGCCCGAGCGGGTGGAAGCGGGCGCGAAGTTCATGAAGGAGAAGGACGCGGCGCTGAGCGCCACCGAGCAGCGCACCGGCGTCGATCGCGAGGTGATCATCGGCATCCTGATGTGGGAATCGAAGCTGGGCACCATCACCGGCGACTACCTGGCGTTCAACGCGCTCGCCAGCCAGGCGTTCTTCATCGACGAGGCGAACGCCGTGGCGCTCGCGCGCGAGGAAGAGAAGGCGCTGATCTCCGGCGCGGCGGCGGTGAAGAAGTCGAAGAAGAAGCCGACGGAAGAAGAGCTGGCGAAGATCGCGGCCGCGAAGGCCGGGGCCGAGAAGACCCAGGCGCGGCGGGTGGAGAACATTCGCAACCGCGCGCGCAAGAACCTGGTGGCGCTGCTGCGGCAGTGCAAGGCGCGCGGCATCGATCCCTTCACCATGAAGGGCAGCTGGGCGGGCGCGCTGGGCTTTCCCCAGTTCATGCCGGCCAGCCTGCGCTGGGCCGAAGACGGAAACGGCGACGGGAAGATCGATCTCTTCGACATGGACGACGCGATCGCCTCGGTCGGCCGCTACCTCGCGTCCGCGGGTTTCAAGAAGAGCGCTCGCGACGCGGTCTACGACTACAACCACGAGGAAGCCTACGTGCAGGGCGTGCTGGCGTTCGCGGCGGCGCTCAAGGCGCCTCCGGCCGATGCGGGGAAATGACGGCCACGTGTCCCCTCTCCCTGCGCAGCGGGGAGAGGGTCAGGGTGAGGGGCCAATTCGCGCGTCGACGAGCGGAGCAGGCGCCGGCCGCGCTGCTTTCGTGGTGAGGGAGCTGACGGTGACCAGCAAGAGCATCAAGGTGCTCAGCGGCATGCTGATCGCGGCCGCCACCGGCGACATCACCCCGGCCAGGGCGAAGGCGATCGCGACCACGTTGTAGGCCAGCGAGAGGCCGAGCACCCGCCGCACCACCTGGCGCAGGTGCCGGGCCTCACCGAGCGCGGCGTGCAGGGGCGCGAGCCCCTCCCCCACCAGGAAGAAGTCGCTCTTCGAGGGCATCACCGGGCGATCGATCGCCGGAGTGCCCGCGGCGAGCGCGGCCTCGAACGCCAGCGCGTCGTTCACCCCGTCGCCCAGGTAGAGCACGTCGTGGCGGCCCAGCGAGCTGACCTGCGCGGCCTTTTGTTCCGGCGAGAGGCCGCCCAGCGCGCGGCCCGGGGCGAGGCCCAGCGAGTGGGCGAGGGTCTCCACCCGCGAAGGCGTGTCGCCGGAGAGCAGCCACACCGCGTAGCCCTGCTCCGCGAGCTTGGCCAGCTCCACCCGCGCATCGGGGCGCAGCACCTCGCGCGTGTCCAGCGAGGCGAGCTGCCGGCCGTCGTGCCCGAGCGCGGTGGTGCGGCCCCTGGCGCCCGCCGACCAATCCGCCCGGCCCAGCCGCCAGGCGCCGTCAGCGCGCTTCCATTCCATGCCCTTGCCCGGCACTTCTTCGACGTTCGCCGAAGGATCGTACTTCGCGCCCGCGGCCTCGAAGACCTTCGCCAGCGCTGCGCTGACGGGGTGACTGGAGCGGACCGCGAGGTTGTAGGCGACGTCGAGCGGCACCGGGTCGAGGTGGAGCTGTGGGTCGACCAGCTCGAGCCGGCCCAGGGTCAGGGTGCCCGTCTTGTCGAAGACGAGCTGCTTCACGTCGGTGAGGCGATCGAGCAGATCGGTGGCGCGCACGAAGAAGCCGCCCTTGCGCAGGCGCGACTGCACCAGCTCGTACGCCAGCGGAATCGCGATGCCGATGGCGCACGGGCAGGTGATGACGAGCAGCGACACCGCCACGTTGATCGCAGCGTCGACGCCGCGCGGCAGCCAGAGCAGGAAGCCCAGCGAGGAGACCCCCAGCACCGTCACCACCCAGCGCTTCGCCAGCGCGTTCCACAGCTGCTGGTGCTTGGCCAGCGGCCCCGCCCGGGGCACCGGCTGCCGCAGCAGGGCGACCAGGGAAGAATCGGCGAAGTCCTGGGTGGACTTGACGTGAAAGGCGACGCGGCCCGCGTTGAAGCTGCCCGCGGGGATCAGGGCGCCCCGGTCGACCCGCCGCGGCGCGGCTTCGCCCGTCATCCAGTCGGTGCTGATCTGCGCCGGGAGATCGAGCAGCACCGCTTCCACCGGCACCAGGTCTCCGGGCGCGACGAGGAGCACGTCGTCCTTCACCACCTTCGGCGCCTTCACCGTCTCCAGGCGCGCTCCCAGCACGCGGCGCACCAGCAGGCCGTCGGCGCCGTCGTCTTCCAGCAGGTAGCGGCGGTTCTTCTCCAGCATGCGCTCCTGCAGGAAGCGGCCGAGCAGCATCAGGGTGATGAAGGTGTTGAGGGTGTCGAAGTACGCCAGATCGCCGCGGCCCGAGCTCGTCACCAGCTGCACCACCGACATGCCGTAGACCAGCACGATGCCCATCGCGATCGGCAGGTCGAGGTGCAGCACGCGCGAGCGCAGCCCTCGCACCGCCGCCTGGAAGAAGGGCCACCCGCCGATGAGCACGGTGCCGGTGGACAGCGCGAAGGAGAGCCTGGTGAAGAGCCGGAAGACCTCGGGATCGTCGGGGCTGAGCCCGAAGTAGAAGCTCACCGAGAACAGCATCACGTTGACGGCGAGCGCCGCGCTGATGCCCAGGCGCACTGGGAGATCGAGGCTCTTCTTCGAGCCTTCCTTGCGCGCGGGGCCGAACTGGTAACCGAACGCCTCCACTTCCTTCACCCAGCGCTCGAGCTCGAGCTCGCCCTTCTTCCAATGCACGCGCACGGTGCCCAGCGTGGGGTTGACGGTGATGTCGCCGGCGCCCGGGTGGCGGCGGAAGGTCTCGTTCATCAGCCACACGCAGGCCGCGCAGTGAATGCCCTGCACGTCGAGCTGCAGGGTGCAGACGGGGCCCTCGTCGGCCAGCGCCTTTTCGACGAGGGGCTCGAGCCAGGAGTGGCTGCGGGGGACCGGCAGGCTGACCGCGTTGACCTGGTTTCCCGCGAGCGCGTAGTAGCGATCGAGCCCCTGCTCATGCAGCAGGTGGTGCACCACCTCACACCCTCGACAGCAATAGCGCGCAATTCCTGCGTCGACAGGGATGGGGCTTCCGCAGTGCTCGCAGAGGCCGGCGCGAGCAGGTGCGGGTGTTTCGCGGGGGAAGGGCATCGCTTTCGGAACGGCGGGTGTGCGAACGGCATGCCCATTGTAGAGGACCCCGAAACCCGGAACGGAGCCGGAGAAACATGGAGCCGATGCTGGCTTCGGCCGGTGCGCTCAGCGCGCTGGTGGCCGGAGCAACAGGGAGCCTGCACTGCGCGCTGATGTGCGGGCCGTTGGCCTGCGCGGGGCTGCCGGCGAGCGGGCCTGAGCGCCAGCTCGCGGCGGCGGCGTGGCACCTGGGGCGAATCGTCGCGTACACCCTGGTGGGCTTGATCCTGGGGTTGCTCGGCCGCGGCGTCTCGCAGGGCTTGATGGTGTCGGTGCAGCCGGTGTTGCCGTGGGTGATGGCGGCGGGCCTGGTGATCACCGCGTTCGATCTCGCCAGGCACGTCAGGCCGCTTCCGGGGGTGGCGTCGATCTCCCGCGCGCTGGCCCGGCTGGGAGCGCCGCTCTCTCCCGCGGCGCGCAGCTTCTTCCTGGGCGCGGCGACTCCGTTTCTGCCGTGCGGGTTGTTGTACGGGCTGTTCCTCGCGGCGATCGCCACGGGCTCGGCGTGGGGCGGCGCGGCGGTGCTGGGGGCGTTCTCGCTGGGCGCGGTGCCGGCGCTGGGGGCGCTGCAAGTGGGCGCGCACCGGCTCGCGCTCTCGCCGCGGTGGAGCCTCGTCATTCGGCGGGTGGTGCCGCTGACGGCGGCCGTGGTGCTGATCGTGCGCGCGCTGATGACCCGGGGTGACGTCGCCAAGTGCGGCTAAGCTGGCTCTCCCGTGCATTTCTTCGACAGCCTCTGGGAAGAGGCGAACCGCTCGTTCACCCCCTGGGTGCTGCTGCTGGCGGCGGTGTCGTTCCTGCTGGCGAAGTGGGTGGCGATCGACAAGCCGCGCTTCAAGGCGATGTTCTTCTTCATCGCGGCGCACCTGATCGGCCTGGTGGCGACCGCGGCGTTCGAGAGCGTGGGCTCGAACCTGGTCGACCTGCTGCGCACCCCCACCTGGATCCTGGCGGCGGCGGGCCTGGTGGGGGCGGGGGCCACCCTGCTCTTCTCGGTCGTGCTTCCGCGCATGCGGCTGCACGCGCCGCTGATCGTGCAGGACGTGGTGGTGGCGATCGCGATGGTGGGCGCGATGCTGGGCGTGCTCAGCCGCGCGGGGGTCAACCTCTCGGGGCTGATCGCCACCAGCGCGGTGTTCACCGCGATGCTCGGCTTCTCGCTGCAGGACGTGATCGGCAACATCGCCGGCGGGCTGGCGCTGCAGGTCGACAACTCGATCGAGACGGGCGACTGGATCAAGGTCGGTGACGTCACCGGCAAGGTGGTCGAGATCCGCTGGCGCCACACCGCGGTGGAGACGCGCAACTGGGAGACCGTGCTCATCCCCAACACGGTGATGACCAAGTCGAACGTGATCATCCTGGGGCGGCGCCGCGGGCAGTCCACGATGTTGCGGCGCTGGGTGTACTTCAACGTCGACTGGCGCTTTCAGCCCGGCGACGTGATCGCGGTGGTGCAGAACGCGGTGCGCGGCGCGCAGCTCGAGCAGGTGGCGCGCGAGCCCCAGCCCAATGTGGTGCTGATGGACATGACCGACACCTTCGGGAAGTACGCGGTGCGGTACTGGCTGACGGACCTCGCGGTCGATGATCCCACCGACTCCAGCGTGCGCTCGTGCGTGTACTTCGCGCTGCAGCGGGCCGACATGACCCTGGCCATGCCCGCGCACGCGCTCTTCGTGACCGAGGAGACGACGGATCGAAAGGCGATCAAGACCGAGAAGCAGGTCGCGCGGCGGCGCCAGCTGCTGACCACCATCGACCTGTTCGCCGGGCTGTCGGAAGCCGAGCGCACCGAGCTGGCGCGCACCATGAAGTACGCGCCGTTCGCGAAGGGCGAGGTGATGACGCGGCAGGGCGCCGACGCGCACTGGCTGTACCTGATCGAAGACGGCCAGGCCTGCGTGCGGGTGACCGACGGCACCCACGATCGCGAGGTGGCGCAGCTGAAGGGGCCCTGCTTCTTCGGAGAGATGTCGCTGCTGACCGGTGAGCCGCGCAGCGCCACGGTGATCGCCGACAGCGAGGTCGAGTGTTTCCGGCTCGACAAGGCGGCGGTGCAGCAGGTGATCGGCGCGCGACCGCAGGTGGCGGAGCAGCTGGCGAAGCTGTTGGCGGATCGCAAGGTGGCCCTGCAGGTGGCGAAGGAAGGGCTGACCGCCGACGCGGCGCGAGAGCGGGCGGCGCGAGAAGCGAACGCGCTGCTGAAGCGAATTCGATCGTTCTTCGCCCTGAACTGATCTCCCTCTCCTCCTGCGGAGGAGAGGGTCGGGGAGAGGAGGCGAACACGGGTGTCCTGCTGATCGGCGGAGCCACTTCCGAAAGCGTTCTTCCCCTCAGCGCTTCACCG
>VFKJ01000808.1 GCA_009885595.1 Myxococcales bacterium
CACCGCCGCCCGTCGCCGCGCCGCCGCCGCCACCCGTCGCCGCGCCGCCACCGCCACCGCCGGTCCCGCCGGCGACGCAGTTCCCGCTCGTGCAGGTGTTGCCCGTCTGGCAGGTGCTGCCCTCGCAGCAGACGAAGCCCGCCACCCCACAGCAGAAGCCGCGCGAGTCACAGGTGGGCGCCAGCCCGCACACGGTGCTCGAGGTGCAGCCGGGGAAACACACCGGCACGCCCGAGGTGCCGGCGTGCGCTTCGCAGACGTAGCTGGTGCGGCAGCCTCCGGGCGATTGGCCGGGCGCGCTGCACTGCTTGAGGCAGACCTTCGCGGGCCCCACGCCCGAGGGGTTGACGCCGCACTGGCTGCCCGCGACGCAGTCGCTCGAGCTGACGCAGGACTTGGTGCAGTACCCGCCGTTGAAACCGAGCACCAGGCAGGCGCCGTCGATGCACTCGCGATCGAGGGCGCAGGGTTCGCCGGTGGGCTTGAGGGCCGTGCCTGCGTCCGTGCCGGCGTCCTGAGGGGTGACCGCGACGCAGGTGGTGCCATCGCAGGTGGTGTTGGCGCCGGTGCAGGTCTGAGCGGAACAGCACGGCTGCCCGAGCGCGCCGCAGGCCCCGGCGTCCATCTGCACGGGGGTGACGCAGACGCCGCGGTCGCAGCTCAAGGCGATGAAGCAGGTGGTGTTGGCACAGCAGGGCTCGCCGCGGGACCCGCAGCTGACGCCGCTGTCGACGCCGGCGTCCAGCTCGACCGGGACGCCGCCGTCGTCGAAGGGCAACCCCGCGTCGGGGTCGCGCACGCAGCTGCCGGCGGAGCAGAGCTGCTGCGGCAGGCACACGCGGCAGGTCGCGCCCGCGGAGCCACAGGCCTGACGCGACTGCTTCAGGGTCCCGAGGCACTCGCCGTCCTCGGCGCAGCACCCCGAGCAGTTGGCCGCCATGCACTTCACCGGGGCGGGCGTTCCGCAACTGGCGAGCATCAGGACAGAGCCCAGCGTCAGCACTCGAATCATGGACGCCACGCTACACGCAGCCCTATCTTGCGCGCACCATGACTTCGGCCGACGCCGCGAACTACTACTTCAAGAAGGCTGCTCGCATCATGGACGTCGGGGAGCGCATCGAGACGCTCCTGGTCACGCCCCTGCGCGAGGTGAAGGCGCAGGTCTCCATCGAGCTCGACAACGGAGAGATCCGCACCTTCCAGGGCTTCCGCTGCCAGCATGACAACTCGCGCGGCCCCATGAAGGGGGGCTTGCGCTACCACCCGCAGGTCGACGCCGAAGAGGTGATGGGGCTGGCCTCGCTGATGACGTGGAAGACCGCGGTGGTGAACCTGCCGTACGGCGGCGCCAAGGGCGGCATCACCGTCGATCCCTCGACCCTGAGCCTCAAGGAGCTCGAGCGGCTCACGCGAAAGTTCGTCGATCAGATCCACGACGTCATCGGGCCGACCCGCGACATCCCCGGGCCCGACCTGAACACCAACCCGCAGGTGATGGCGTGGATCATGGATCAGTACTCGAAGTACCACGGGCACGCGCCGGCGGTGGTCACCGGCAAGCCGGTGGAGCTCTACGGCAGCAAGGGCCGGGAGACCGCCACCGCGCGCGGCCTGTTGTCGGTGTGCAGGCAGATCCTCCAGGACGTGGGGCTGCCGATGAAGGGCATGCGCTTCGCGGTGCAGGGCTTTGGCAACGTGGGCAGCCACGTGTCGCGGCTGTTCGCTGAGGCGGGCGGCGTGCTGGTGGCGGTCAGCGACGTGCACGGCGGCGTGCAGAACCCCCGCGGCCTCGACGTGCCCGGGCTCTTCGAGCACGTGAAGCGGCAGGGCAGCGTGAAGAACTTCGGCGGCGGCACCGCCTGCACCAACGAAGAGGTGCTCACGGCCGACTGCGACGTGCTGGTGCCCGCGGCGCTCGGCAGCGTGGTGGACAAGGAACTCGCCAAAGAAGTGCGGGCCCGCATCGTGCTCGAAGGCGCCAACGCGCCCTGTACGCCCGAGGCCGACGAGATCTTCGAGCAGCGCGGGGTGCTGGTGGTGCCCGACATCCTCGCCAACGCGGGGGGCGTGACGGTGAGCTACTTCGAGTGGGTGCAGAACCTTCAGCACGTCACCTGGGACGAAGAGCGGGTGAACAGCGAGCTCGACCGGATGATGGCCGAGGCCTACGAGAAGGTCGGGCAGATCAGCCGCTCCCGGAAGCTGGCGCTGCGCACCAGCGCCTACGTGCTGGCGATCGGCCGGGTCGGCAAGGCCACCGTGCTGCGCGGCATCTAGAAGCCGTTTCTCTTCACGTAGCGAAGGAACTTCCATGTCCATCACGACGCAGTTGGTGAAGAAGCTCGTGCAGATCCCCATCTTCGGCGGGCTGACCGTCGGCGAGGCCGCGGCGTTCTTCGAGGTGGCGCACGAGGCCTCCGTCGGCAAGGGCGCGACCCTCTTCCGGGAGGGCGACGATGGCGACGCGCTGCTGGTGATCCTCGAGGGCGAGGTGGCCGTCACCCGCAAGGGCATCGAGCTGGCGCGCCTGGGCAAGCACACCGTGCTGGGCGAGATGAGCCTGATGGGCGAGGGCGAGGTGCGCTCGGCCACCGCCACCGCGCTGACCGACGTGAAGGTGCTCAACGTGCCCAGCAAGCGGGTGCAGAAGATGCTCAAGGACGACGACGTGGCCGCCCTCAAGGTGGTCGCGAACCTCGCGCAGGTGATGAGCAAGCGGCTTCAGGCGATCAACGAGCGGCTGGTGTCGATGTCGGGCGGGAAGAAGAAGGAAGAGCTGGCCGACTTCGGCCGCATCCTCACGACCTGGCAGTTCTGATCGTGATGCTCGGCCCGCTGCTCGCGCTCGCGGTGACGGCGGCTCCGACGGGGGCCCAGGCGGCGGCGTTCGCGAAGGGCAAGCAGTGGGAAGAGCTCTACCTCGCCTTCGCCGCGGCTTCTCCGGAAGCGGCCGCGAAGGGAGATCGCCCGAAGATCGCAAAGGCGCTGCTGGCCGGCTGCCTGGCCCTCGAGGTCGATGACGCGGTGATGGCGTTTTCGCTGGGGGAGAAGAGCGTGGCGTTCGCGCCCACGGCCGAGGGGCTTTCCTGCACCGCGCTGACCGCCAAGCGCAGCGATCAGCGGGGCGCGGCCGAAGAGGCGCTGCGCAGGGGGCTCACCAGCTACCCGAAGGACGGCCGCTTCGGCCTCGAGCTGGGGCGCCTGTACCTGGAAGACGGTCAGCCCGGCGAAGCGGCCTCGATGCTCGCGCGCGTGCCGCCCAGGGCGAAGGAGAGCGCCGAGGCGAAGCGGCTGGTGGCGCAGATCGCCCGCGAGTCGGGAGAGCCCGCGAGCGGACCGAAGGTGCGGGTGGCGGAAGAGCCCAGTGCACCGGGAGAGCTCAGCCGCGCCACCAGCCGCAGCTACGAGTCGAGCGTCGATGGCGACGGGCGGCGGGTGCGGCAGAACCAGTACTTCCGGTTCTACTACTTCAACTCGAAGCGCGACTTCGGGCAGCGCGCTGAATACGAGGGCACGGTGCAGGGCGCCCTCGAGGACGCGCGCGTCACCGCGCAGCGGCTGTTGGGGGTGGCGCGGGACAAGCCGGTCGACGTCATCCTCTACTCGCGGGAAGAATTTCGGCTGCACCACGGTCCCCAGGCGGCGCGCGCGGTGGCCGGCTTCTATGCGGAAGACGCCATCCGCATGAACGACTCGGCGGAGATCAACGATCACAACCGCTCGGTGCTGGTGCACGAGTACGTCCACGCCGTGATGGACGAGCTGGGCCACTTCAACCAGCGCTCGTTACCGGTGTGGATGCACGAGGGCCTGGCCGAGTACATCGAGTGGCGCTCGGCGGGCAGCGAGGGGCCGCCCAAGCCGTTCGCCACCGCGCTCCAGCAGCTCGCGCTGCAGGACCAGCTGCCGAAGCTCGCCGAGCTGAGCAACGGGCCGCTGATCGCCACCCGCAACCCCGGGCTGGCGTACGCCCTGGCGGCGGTGGCGGTGCGCCTGCTGGTCGAGCGCCGCGGGATGTCCGAGGTGATTCAGCTCATCGAGGACTGCGGCAAGGGGACCTCGTTCGAGCAGGCCCTCGAACGCCGCTTCGGCACCAGCGTCGCCCGGCTCGATGAGGAGTTGACCTCGAGCCTCAAATAGGGCGGTGCAACTGAGAATTTCCCCAGCGACGGGCGCGGGTTAGGCTGCAGCCGCCCATATGTCGGACACTCAGGCGGCCATGAGCGAGTTCCGCTTTCTCGACGAGAAGCGGACTTCCACCGGCCTCACACAGCCAGAAGAGACGCGCTGGCAGGAGCTGGGTGTTTCGCTCGGCATCGACCTCAGCGGTTCACAGCAACCGGCGGGCTACTACGGCGAAGACGGCCTCTGGTACGCGTACCCGCCCGGCTACGATCCCAACGCGGCGTGGCAGCAACAACAGCAGTGGGACGCGCAGCAGCAACAGCAGCAGTGGGACGCGCAGCAGCAACAGCAGCAGCAGCAGCAGCAGCAGCAGCAGTACTACCCGCCGCAGCAGCAGG
>VFKJ01000131.1 GCA_009885595.1 Myxococcales bacterium
CCTTCGCGGTGGAGAACACCGTGCGGCAGACCTTCGCAGCGGAGTCGACGGCCAGCTCATCGGAGCGCACCGCGCGGGCGAGCGTGCCCACGATGAAGATGATGGAGCCCCGCTTGTCCACGTCCTGGATGCCCTGGAGCACGCCGGTGAGGCGGGTGAGACCGAACTCCGGGCACTGCTCCTCGATCGCCAGCCGGTAGATCATCCGCACGGTGTCGAGGTTCGTGTCCGTCATGGTGAGGCAGTTCAGGGAGCGGCGGGTCGGCACCATGATCTCCGGGTGCCCGAGGAGCTTCTCGAGGTCGCCCACGACGGGCTGCAGATCCATCTTCACCTGCTGGGGCAGCGGCAAGGAGTCGAAGGCGTTGCGCAGCCCCGCGGCGTCGGCGCTCTGGATTGCCGTGATCAGCGCGCGGGCGATCACCACCATGTCCTCTTCGATGAGCGCCTGGGGGTTGAGCAAGCCGGTCACCGAGGGCTTGGCGGCCAGCTCGTTGAGGTGCTGCACCAACAGCTTGCCGTCGACCGTGTTGACGTAGTCGGTGAACGCGATCGCCAGGTCGAGCCCGTCGGTGAGCTGGCAGTTGCCCGTCTGCGAGCAGAACTGCGACACCCTGCCGGCGACCTCGTAGTGCGGCACGCGCGGGCGGCCCTTGCAGTCGAGGCCCACGCCGGTCTGGTAGTTCACCACCGTGAGCAGCTGCGGCGAGATCAGGTTGACGGCGTCGATGCCCGCGCCCTGGTGCACCAGCTTCTCGAGCGCGCGGCGCATCTCGCACAGCTCGTTGGCGCTGGTGAGCGGCGGCTCGGCCCCCAGCGGCGCGCAGAACTGGCCGTCGGTGGCGCCCTGCTCCTTTGACTTGAGCGCGAAGCCGTTGAGCGTCTTGAAGATGATCCGCAGCACCTCGTTGATGGGCGGCGGCTGGTCGGGACGATCGGTCACCAGCAGCTGCGTCTCCACCAGCCGCTTGAGGTTCTCCGTCTTCCCCTGCTCGATGATGGTGAGGAAGTTCGGCATCAACGCCTCGAAGCCCCGGCACTGGCGGATGTCGCCGTTGGGCTCCGCCGCGGGCGCGACGTCGTTCTCGGCGCCGCAGGCCGCGAAGCCGAGCACCAACAGCACGATTGTGAGGGCGATCGCGAACCGGAGGTGGTTCATGCCCGAGTCAGCCTACCCGAGTCCGCACTCGCGGAGGATCTCCGCGGTGTGCTGCCCGATGCTCGGCGGGGGCCCAATGGCCACGTCGCCGAAGCGCAGCGGCGTGCGAAGCCAGAAAACCTCGCCCTCCTTCGCGAACAGCCCCCGCGCCTGGAGCTGGGGGTCGTCGAGGATCTCGTCTCCCTCGAGCACCGGCTCGACGCAGAGATCGAGCGGCTTGAAGAGCGCGGCCCACTGGGCCTGGGTGCGCGAGGCGAAGATCCTCTCCAGCTCTCCGCGGATCTTCTTTCCCTCCTCGCCCACGTCGTAGGCGCCCGAGAGCAGGTCCGGCCGCTCGAGGGCCGCGCACACCCCGGCGAAGAACTTGGGCTCGAGCGAGCCGACCGCGAGGTAGCGATCGTCCTTGGTGCGGTAGAGCCCGTAGCAAGGGTAGCCGCCGTTGAGCGCCTCGCGACCGCGGGTCAGCGGCGTGCCTTCCGCGCCCATCAGCAGCCGGGCGGCGAGGTGCATGTGGAGGAAGGCCATCGAGCCATCGGTCATCGACACGTCGACGAAGCGGCCCTTCCCGGTGGTGTGCCGCTCGTGCAGCGCCGCGAGGATGCCGATCAGGGCGAAGAGGCTGCCGCCGCCGATGTCCGCCAGCTGCACCCCGGGCATCGCGGGCGGGCCGCCGTCAGCACCGCCGTAGGCGAGCGCCCCGGAGCGGGCGATGTAGTTGAGATCGTGCCCCGCCTTGAGCCGGTCGGGGCCGGTGTTCCCGTAGCCGCTGATGGCGCAGAAGATCAGGCGCGGGTTCTCCTTCGCGAGCACCTCGTAGCCGACCCCGAGGCGATCGAGCACGCCGGGGCGGAAGCTCTCGACCAGCACGTCGTAGTGCTTCACCAGCGCCTTGAGGGTGGCCACCCCCTCGGGCGACTTCAAGTCGACGCCGATGGAGCGCTTGTTGCGATTGAGCCCGAGGAAGAGCGCCGAGGTGTCGTCCTTCATCGGCGGCGAGTGGCGGGTGTAGTCGCCGGAGCCGGGCTCCTCGAGCTTGTCCACCGTGGCGCCTAAGTCCGCCAGCACCAGGGTGGCGTAGGGCCCGGGCAGCAGCCGGGAGAGATCGAGCACCTTCACACCTTCGAGCGGCAGCGCCACGCAGGCACTCCTTTCATGCAAACCAAAACGGCGCCCTCCCCTTTGAAGGAAGGAGCGCCGCGCAGGTGAAACGAGCGTTCTAAAAAAGACTCAGCCCATCAGCTTGGCGAGCTTCATCGCCAGGCCCATGTCCATCGGCTTGAACTTCAGCTTGCCGGTCATGGCCGCGGTCTGCGCGGAGAGCTGCTTGCTGATGATCTTCTCGAAGTCGGCCGCGGTGGCGGTGATCGTCATCTTCGACTCGCCGTTGGTGCCCTCGCTGACCCAGCCCTCGGACTTGGTGCAGTCGAGAGTCCAGGCGCCGCCGCCGTCGCCGGTGATGTTGAAATGAACGACGGCGTTGATGTCCTTGCCGATCTCCGGCTTCGCCGTCAGGCGGTTGGGAATCTCGGTCTCCAGAATGTCCTTCACGGCCATGATGTTGCCTCGCTTGTGATGAGGTGCTGCGTTGACTTCAAAATCAACCGGCGCGGACCGTAGACAGGCGTTTCCGCAGGGTCAAGGTATGGCGGCTTCCTTCTCCAGAAGCACGGCGAAGTCGGCCACGGGCATCGTCTTCAGGTCGGCTCCCCCATGCCGGCGCGGGGCGACCGCGTTCTGCTCGACCTCCCGATCCCCGATCACGAGGATGAAGGGCACCTTGCTCATCTCGGCCTCGCGGATCTTCTTCTGCATCGACATGCCGCGATCGTCGAACTCGACCTTGAAGCCCCTGGCGTTGAGCTCGGCGGCGACCTTCTTGCCGTGCGCGTCCTGGCGCTCCGTCACGGGCACGATCACCGCCTGCAGGGGCGAAAGCCACGTGGGGAACACGCCCGCGTAGTGCTCGATCAAGATGGCGATGAAGCGCTCGAAGCTGCCGTAGATGGCGCGGTGGAGCACCACGGGACGGTGCTCCTTGTTGTCGTCGCCCACGTAGGTGAGATCGAAGCGCTCGGCGGCGACGTAGTCGAGCTGGCAGGTGCCCAGCTGCCACTTGCGGCCGATGCTGTCGGACACCACGAAGTCGATCTTGGGGCCGTAGAAGGCGCCGTCGCCGGGCTTGAGCTCGTAGGCGACCTTCATCTGCTCCAGCGACGTCTTGAGCGCTGCCTCGGCGCGATCCCAGAGCTCGTCAGACCCGAGCTTGTTCGCGGGCCGCGTGGAGAGCTTGGCTTCGTACTTGAGCCCCACCGCGTTGTAGACCTTGTCGAGCAGCTTCACGAAGCGCGACACCTCGTCGCCGACCTGATCTTCGCGGCAGTAGATGTGCGCGTCGTCCTGGGCGAACTGGCGCACCCGCGTCAGGCCTCCCAGGGCGCCGGCGGCCTCGTTGCGGTGCAGCACGTCTTGCGTGTGCAGGCGCAGCGGCAGCTCGCGGTAGCTGTGCTTTCCGAAGCCGAAGTACACGTGGTGGCTGGGGCAGTTCATCGGCTTGAGGCCGAAGTCGAGCTCTCCCGAGTCCGAGTCCTGCACCAGGAACATGTTCTCCTTGTACTTGTCCCAGTGGCCGCTCTTCATCCACAGCTGCTTGTTGAAGAGCAGCGGCGTCTTGATCTCGACGTAGCCGTCTTCACGCGTGAGCTTGCGCATCCAGTCAGAGAGCGTCTGGTAGAGCGACGTGCCCTTGGGCGTCCAGAAGGCGGCGCCGGGCGAGACCGGGTGGAAGTGGAAGAGATCGAGCTCGCGCCCCAGGCGCCGGTGATCGCGCCTGGCCGCTTCTTCGCGCTGCTTCGTCCACGCCTCGAGCGCCTTCTTGTCGAAGAACGAGATGCCGTAGATGCGCTGCAGCTGCTCGCGCGTCTGATCGGCGCGCCAGTAGGCCCCCGACGCGGAGAGGATCTTGATCACCCCCACCTTGCCCGTCGAGGGACCGTGGGGCCCGAGGCAGAAGTCGACCCAGTCGCCGTGCTGGTAGAGCGTGAGCGTCCTGGCGCCCTTGGCGACGATGTCGTGAACGATCTCGACCTTGAACTTCTCGCCCTTGCCCTGAAAGAGCTTCACCGCGTCCTCCGCGGCGACCTCCGAGCGCTGGAAGGGCGCGTCCTTCGCCACGATCTCGTTGGCGCGCTTCTCGATCGCCTCGAGCTCTTCGGGGGAGAACGGCGCGGGCTTGCCGTCCTTCTCCCGGTAGAAGTCGTAATAGAAGCCCTCTTCGATCACCGGGCCGATCGTCACCTGCGTGCCGGGGAAGAGCTGCTGCACGGCGTCGGCGACGATGTGCGCGGCGTCGTGGCGCGCGACCTCGAGCGCCTCGGGCGCCTTGGTGGTGAAGATCTGCAGCGAGGCGTCGACGTCGAGGGCGCGGGCGAGGTCGACGTCCTGCCCGTTGACGCGGGCGAACACGGCGGCCTTCGCGAGGCCTGGGCCGATGTGGTTCTTGACGAAATCTGCGACGGAGATGCCTGCCGCGGCTTCCTTCTTGGATCCGTCTGGCAGCGTGATCGTGACGAGAGCGCCCATGATGGGGCCTCCTTAGCGGTTGAGGAGAGTGTCAGCAGTGGGAATCTGGAGCGACTCCGGTACAGCGGGACGCTGTACCAGCCAGGATCGGAGCGAAGCGGAGACCTGGGCCAAGGCGGCGCGACCAGGCAAAACGACTTCGGCCGGAGGAGCAGCTCGTTTGAACGAGCAACTCACTCCGGCCGACGAGTGCGTCCTGCTGGTCTCGAACCAGCGACCCCCACCGTGTCAAGGTGGTGCTCTACCGCTGAGCTAAGGACGCAAAGACAAAGCGCGGCGGCTTGTACCGATCGCCGTCCGCGACTGTCAAGAACGCAGTACACCCCGCGGCCGACGGCCTATGAGTCTTTTGCCTGACAGCGCCACGTTCCACGAGCGGGTGCAGGACTGTTTCGTGGCGTACCGCGGCCACGGCGTGAGCCTGTCGGCGGTCGACCTGGAGATCCTCGACGGCTGGGCGGAGCTCGAGGTGCCCTTCGAGGTGATCGCGCGCGGGCTGCGCAAGGCCGCCGAGGCCGCCCTCTGGGACGCCGCCGAAGGGGAAGGCCGCTTGCGCTCGCTCAAGGGCTGCCGGCGCGACGTGGAAGCGGAGATCGCCAAGTACGTGGCGCGCGCCGCCGGCAAGACCGCCGCGCCCACGGAGCAGGAGCCGTTTCACCTCACCCGGCACAAGAAGCTGCTCGCCTCGATCAAGAAGGCCACCCGGCCCAACGTGCCCGGGTGGCTCGAGCGCCTCCCCGTGCCGCAGGACTTCGGCGGCGGCGACCGGCAGGAGCAGCTCGCGCTCAACCTGCTCCTGCGCGCCCTACCCTTTTCCAAACGAACGAGTCTCTTGCGCGAGGCACGCCTCGTGGTGGAGAAGGCCCCCGTGATGTCGGCGGCCACCAGGCGTGAGTCGTTGCGGTTTCATCGCGCCGCCCTGGTGCGGCAGGCGTGGTCGATGACCAGCTTGTGGTGAGGAGTCATAGTGGCGAACCCGACTGACGCAGGCGGCATCACCTTCGAGCGCGTGGGCGA
>VFKJ01000651.1 GCA_009885595.1 Myxococcales bacterium
GAACCGCGCCGACGCGCTTCTGGACCAGGTGCTCGGGACCGTGCCGAAGGAGCCACAAGCCTCGCAGATGCCGTGAGCAGTTCTTACGGGCCCGTCAGTTTGTTCATCATCGGTCCCAACTCGTACCCGAGAAAACGGAAGGTCTCTGCCTTCGCGTTTACGATGCGCGTCTTCGCACGGCGTCTCGCGGCGCGCGCTGCAGTGGCTCGCCCCCAGCGAGAAGCCGAGCGCGCCCTGGGCACCCGAACGCTCCTCGCCCGCTTCGTTCGAGTCGCATAGGATGAGCGGCATGACGACCGCGCGGAGGGTCCACTACTCGTACCAAGAGTATCAGCGGGCGCTCCTGACGAGCGACCTCAAGCTGGAGTATTGCGATGGAGAGATCTACGCGATGGCCGGAGGGACGCCGACCCACGCCGAACTCTCCGTCGCAGTGACCACCCTCCTGCGTCAGGCACTCCAGGGTCGGTGCAAGGTCTTCTCATCGGACCTCATGGTCCGCGTCGAGGCGACCGATCTCTCCACCTACCCAGACGCGACGGTCATTTGCGGTGAGCTGCAGACCGCGAAGCTCGACGAGAACGCCGCCACCAACCCGACTCTTCTGGTCGAGGTCACCAGCCCGTCTACCGAGGACTACGATCGCAGCGAGAAGTTCAGCCACTACAAACAGTTGCCCTCGCTGCAGGCGGTCATCTTCGTCTCGCACAAGACGCAGCGGCTGACGGTGAAGGTCCGAGTCGGGACGGAATGGGAAGAACGCGAATACCGTTCGGGAGATCGGCTCGAGCTTCTGCAGCCACCGGTGTCGCTGGCTGTGGATGACGTCTATGTCGGCATCGTCCTCTGAGCAGCCGGGAAGGCCGCGCCGGCAAACGGTCCGAGGGTGTTCCCGCTTCAGTCAGATCAGCGGACTCCGAAAAGGGGGGCCGCGTTGTCGAGCGTGACGCGGCGGATCACCTTCGAGCTGAGGCCCGCCTGGGAGAGACGATGCGCGGCGCGCTCGAGCGCGAGAATGTCGTTGGCGCCGTCACCGGCGGCGGTGTCGAGGCACGTTCATGAGCCCGGGCCGCACTCCAAGAATGTAAACGCCCAATCCAAAGACGGGGAGGACCGCGCGCTGGCCGGAGGGGATACCCCTGCATGACTTCCACGCTAACCGTCGGCAATCGCTCCGCCGCAGTGACCCAGCTCCAGCAGCAGCTCTCGAAGCTGGGCTTCTACAACGCCAAGGTCGACGGCTCTTACGGGCCCATCACGAAGCAGGCGGTCTCGTCATTCGAGAAGCAACACAAGCTCACGGCCGATGGCATCGCCGACGGGAAGACGCGCGACGCGCTGGCGAAAGCGACCGCTCCGGCCGCCGTGAAACAGGGCATGTCCGGCGCCAAGGTGAAGACGCTGCAGACCCAGCTGCAGCGGCTCGGCTTCTACAAGGCCCCCGTCGACGGCAGCTTCGGGCCCGTGACGAAGGCGGCCGTGCAGGCCTTCGAGCGCAAGCACGGCTGGACGCCCGACGGTGTCGCTGGTGCCCGCGTGCAGGCCAGGCTGGCGGAAGAAGTGAAGGCGCTCCCCAAGGCGAACTGGAAGACCGTGGGGCCGCCGCCCTCCGACTACCGCATCGTCAACTTCCGCGGCGTGAAGGTGAACGTCCGCACGCGCGTGATGCTCGAGCGGGCAGAGTCGTACATGAAGCAGATGGGCATCAACTCGAAGCTGAGCATCAGCCAGGGCAGCTACAACACCAGCGTCTCGGCGAGCGCAGGCACGCACGACGGTGGGGGCGCGCTCGACATTCGCATCAGTGGCTTATCGTCGGCGACCGCGGACAACGTGGTGAAGGCGCTGCGCATGGCGGGCTTCGCGGGTTGGCGCCGTGGCGTGAACGACTCGTTCCCTCCGCACATTCACGCCATCGCCATCGGCGACACGCGAGCCACGCAGGTCGCGAAGAACCAGGTCGCTGAGTACCGCCGCGGCGGCGACGGCCTGGTCGGCTCACGCGCAGACATGCACCTCACCTCGACGGGGCACAACATCGGCCGGCCGGTGCCGAACTGGGCGCACTGAAGCTTCGGGGCAAGTCACCCCAACCCCACGCAACTTCTCCTCTCCGCGGCCGATGACTCTCCATGCCTGGATCAGTCACCATTCGTCGCGGCGACACCATGTGGGCCCTCGCTCAGCGCAACCGCATCTCCCTTGCCAGCTTTCGCGCAGCCAACCCCGGGGTCAACCCTCGGAAGCTGCAGGTTGGTCAGCGACTCCAACTGCCCCAGCTTCGCGACGGCTTCGACGCTCCTCGGACGCCAGGCCGGCAGCCCGCGCGGCAGCCTGCGGCGGCACCGAGGTCCACTGGGACCACGCGAACGACGCCCGGTGCTTCGACGCGGGCGACTGATCGAGTTCCCTACCGTAACGGCCGAATTCCCACCAACGCGCTGACTGACGTCGGCGGCGGCCACCGGATGTACGGCAACGCGGCTCGAGCCTTCACCGACATGCGGGCGGCCGCGCGCCGAGCTGGCGTGACCATTCGGCTCACGGACAGTTATCGCTCCTACGCTGGCCAGGTCGATGTCGCGCGGCGGAAGGGAATCTACGGTGTGCGTCAGCCCAACGGTCGGCTCGGTCTGGCCGCGCGTCCCGGAACCAGCAACCACGGGCTTGGGAGCGCCGTCGACGTCAACCTCGGGGCCAGCCCCGGCGCGAGCGCGTGGCTGCGCGCGAATGGAGCGCGATATGGCTTCCGCACGATCCCGCGCGAGCCCTGGCACTGGGAGTACAAGCCGCGCTGACCCCTTTGAGAACGTCAGCGGCTGCGCGGGAACCCCGTCTGAGCCTGCTAGGCTCAAACACCTCATGAGCGCGGGCGCCGAACACTGGGAGAACGTCTACAGCCGCAAGAAGCCTGATCAGGTCTCCTGGTTCAGGCCGCACCTCGAGCAGTCGCTCGCCTACGTCGCCCGGGCCGGCCTGGGGAGCGACGCCGCCCTCATCGATGTGGGAGGGGGCGCCTCGACCTTCGTCGACGACCTGATCACCGACGGCTACGCTCGCGTCACCGTCAACGACATCTCGGCCACCGGCCTGGACCTCGCCCGCCAGCGCCTCGGCCCCCGGGGCGCCACCGTGCAGTGGCTGGTGGGCGACATCACCCGCCTGGAGCTGCCCGAGCGCGCCTACGACTTCTGGCACGACCGCGCCGTCTTCCACTTCCTCCGGGAGCCCGACCAGCGCGCCCGCTACGTGGCCGCCGTTCGCCGCGCGCTCAAGCCGGGCGGCCACGTGCTGGTGGCCACCTTCGGCCCTCATGGCCCCGAACGCTGCAGCGACCTCGACACCATGCGGTACTCGGGTGATCAGCTCCACGGTGAGTTCGGCGCCGACTTCAGGAAGGTCGACGAGGTGATCGAGCTGCACCCCACGCCGTCGGGCAAGCAGCAGGAGTTCGTCTACTGCTACTGCCGGCTTCGCTGAGGGGCAGGCTGCCCCGCCCGAAAAGCCTCAACCTCCGAGGGGCGCGTGCGTAGAGTCGGGCTCTCTTCTTCCGAGATCCCCATGGCTGACCCCTCTGATGCTCCGTCGTTTGGCGACAAGGTCCGTTACCAGGTCGACCGCTTTCTCTCCTGGAGTCCGATCGCGCGCTTCGTGGGGCTGTTCGCCCTCTCGTTTCTGCTCGTCACCCTCAACGCGATCTTCGTGCGCATCGCGATGCCCGCCCCCGAGGAAGGCAAGGAGGCCTTCGACTTCTTCGAGGCCCTGTGGTGGGCGACGGGCCGGGTGGCCGACGCGGGCACCATGGGCGGTGACGAGGGGACGCTGGTGCGCGGCATCGCGCTCTTCACCACCCTGTGCGGCGTGGGCGTGGTGGCGTTGCTGATCGGCCTCGTCAGCTCGACCATCGGCGACAAGCTCGAAGATCTCCGCAAGGGCAAGAGCCCGGTGATCGACGAGGACCACACCCTGATCCTCGGCTACGGCGAGAAGATCTTCGCCATCTTGCGCGAGCTGCGCGAGGCGAACTCGAACCTCTCGCACGCGTCCATCGTGATCCTGTCCCCCACCGAGAAGGAAGAGGTCGAGAACACCGTCAAGGAGCGCATGGGCGAGATGGGCCCCACGCGCGTGGTGGTGCGCCAGGGCAGCACCTATTCGGTGCACGACCTGCGCAAGGTGGGCGCCAGCCGCGCCAAGAGCATCATCATCCTCTCCGGCGTCAGCGATGAAGACGCGGAGGACGTCGAGGCCGCCGCCGACATGGGCGCCATCAAGACGCTGCTCGCCCTGCGGCGGATCAACGGCGCGCTGACCAACAACCACGCGGTGGTCGAGCTCGCCGACAGCGCGCGGCAGCCGGTGATCGAGCAGCTCGGCGGCGGCGGGGTCGAGGTGGTGGCGATGGCCGAGACCCTCTCGCGCATGATGGTGCAGACCGCGCGGCAGAACGGGCTGGCGGCGGTGTACCGCGATCTCCTCTCGTACGAGGGCAGCGAGTTCTACTTCAAGAACTTCCCCGAGCTGGCCGGCCAGCCCTTCGGCGTGGCGCAGTGGAAGATGAAGGACGCGGTGGTGTGCGGCGTGCGCACGGTCAGCGGCAAGGGCACGGCGTCCTGCATCATCAACCCGTCCGACGAGTACGTGCTCGGCGACAAGGACGAGCTGCTGGTGATCGCCGAGGACGACGACTCGTTCTCGCTCACCGCGAACCACGAGCCGACCATTCCTGCCGAGTTCAAGGGCGCCAGCGCCCGCGCGCGCAAGCCCGAGCGCCTGCTGATCTGCGGCATGAGCCCCAAGCTGGGCGACATGCTGCGCGAGTTCGACAACTACGTGCTCCCCGGCAGCGAGGCGTGGTTGATGCCCGGCCAGGAGAAGGACATCTTCACCGACTTCATCAAGGACGAGGTGGGCGGGCTCAAGAACCTCAAGCTCAAGCACGTCGAGGGAGACCCCACCGTCCCCGACGCCTTGCGCCGGGTGGTCTCGCCCGACTTCTCGGTGGCGCTGATCGTCGCCAACACCGACATCGATGCCGAGGAAGCCGACGCCAAGACGGTGATCACCGTGCTGCTGCTGCGCGACATGTTCAGGCCGCTGGGCGAGAGGAAGCCGCGCATCATCAGCGAGATCCTCGACCCGCGCACCAAGGACCTCCTCGAGCAGGACTACGGCGCCGACTTCGTCGTCAGCTCGGAGATCACCTCGATGCTGATGGCGCAGATCTCCGAGCGCCGCGAGCTCAACGCCGTGTTCGCAGACCTCTTCGATTCCGACGGCAACGAGGTGTACCTCAAGCGCGCGGAGTGCTTCGCGATGCTGGGGCGCACCACGTCATGGCTCTCGGTGCAGAAGGCCGCGCGCGAGCGCCGCGAGGTGGCCCTCGGCTACATGAAGCTGGGCCAGAAGCCGCTGATCAACCCGCCCCAGCTCGAGTCCATCGTCTTCGGGGACGAGGACCGGGTGATCGTGCTCGCCGAGGACGACAGCGAGGCGATGGGTGATTCGCGCGGTGGGGAATTGGTGACCCCGCCCGAGCCGATGCCCGAGGCGAAGCACGTGTCGGAGCCCACCCCCGCGGCGGGCCGCTCGGCCCTGTTGCCGCCCGAGGCGCCGAAGTCAGACGTGAAGCCGGTGTCGGCGGGGCCGCGCGTGACCGGCCCCAGCACCATGCCGCGCGCGCCGCTGCCCCCCAAGCCCAAGGGCACATGAAGCCTTGGGGGGGCGGTCTCTTCAGCTTCGCGCTGCTGCTCTCCGCGGGCGCGCTCGCGCAGGGCAAGGTCTCGCCCGCGCCGGCGCTCAAGGACGCGCGCCAGCACCACACCGCGACCCTGCTGCTCGACGGCCGCGTGCTGGTGGTGGGCGGCCGCGGGGCTGACGGGCTGTCCACCCTCGCGTCCTGCGAGCTGTTCGACCCGAAGAAGAGCAGGTGGTCCACCTGCGCGCCGCTCGCCGTCGCGCGCAGCCACCACGCCGCCACCGCGCTCGAGGACGGGCGGTTGCTGGTGACCGGCGGCACCACCCACGAGTCCATCGAGGGGCAGAACCGCTTCGTGGCGCTGGGCTCGGTGGAGCTCTACGACCCGAAGAAGAACGCGTGGACCACCCTGGCCCCCATGACCGACGCGCGCAACGGCCACACCGCGACCCTGCTGCTCGACGGCACCGTGCTGGTGGTGGGCGGCGCCCGCGAGCAACGCCAGCACCTCACCTCGGTGGAGCGGTTCGACCCGAAGACCAACACCTGGAAGGTGGAGAAGCCGCTCGACCTCGCGCGCTGGCTGCACGCCGCGGTGCGCACGAGCGAAGGCGACGTGGTGGTGGTGGGCGGGCGCTCGAACGCAGGGCAGCAGGGCAAGGGCCCGGGCGTGTCCATCGCCGAGGTGGAGCGGTTCGAGGTGAAGAGCGGCACCTGGCAGACGCTGCCGCCGATGTCCGAGCCGCGGCAGCGCACCGCCGTCATCGCGGAGGCCACCGCGGGCGGGGTGATCGTCATCGGTGGGCAGACCGCCCTCTCGTCGACCAACTACGCCGAAGTCTGGACCCCGGGGCTGACCGAGTGGAAGCCCTTCGACAACCACCTCTCGATGTCGCTCTCGTCACACACCGGCACGCGGCTTCCCAGCGGAGACCTGGTGGTCATCGGCGGAGAGCCGCCCAACTCGGTCGACACCACCCGGGTGCAGCGCTGGCGGAGCGAGAGCAAGCAGTGGTGCCTCGCCGGTGAGCTGGCCGACGGCCGCAAGATGCACACCGCCACCCTGCTCAACGACGGGCGGGTGCTGGTGGTGGGCGGCACCTCGAGCGGCTTGCCCGAGCGCAGCGCCGAGCTGTGGGCGCCCACCAAGGGCAAGTGCGAAGAGCCTCCGGGCATCTCGATGGGCTGGTAGGCACGCAGCCCTCAGCGCGGCAGCACCACCAACCGCCCCGGGAAACCGAGATCCCGCAGCGCCCACAGCTTCGCGGGCACCTCGTCGAGCGAGGCGAGCTCGACGCTCGGCTTCACCTTGCCCGAGAAGAGCAGCGCCAGGCCCTCTTCGAGATCGGCGCGGGTGCCCAGCAGCCCGGAGCGCAGGGTCAGCCCGCGCCAGACGAGATCATTGAACGCGAGGTCGATGCGCCCGGTGGGGCTCGAGCCGGTGAGCGCCAGCCTGCCGCCGCCCCGCAGCAGCCGCACCGCCTGCTGCAGCGCCTGGGTCGAGGGCGTGCACACCACCGCCGCGTCCAGCGGGCCGTCGATGGGCAGGGCGCCCAGCGAGAGCGCCAGCTCCATGCGTTGGGGGTCGGCGTCGAGCGCGAACACCTGGTGACCGAGCGCGCGACAGACCTGCACCGCGAGGTGACCGACGCCGCCGGCGCCGAAGATGGCGATGCGCGAGCGCTCCACCAGCCCCAGCGCGTTCACCGCGCCCACCGCCGTCCACAACGAGCCGCCGCAGACCGCGAGCGTCGCCGCGAGGTGATCGGGCAGCTTCTCGGGCAGCGGGTCGACGCCCAGCGGCAGCTCCAGCGGCACCAGCGTCTGTTCGCCGGTCACCAGGTGCGTGCCCAGCGCACCGTCGACGTGCATCCCGCGCCACACCGCCCCCGCGCAGTGCCGGGGATCGTGCCCGCGGCAGGCCGCGCAGTGCCCACAGCTGCCGGCCAGCGGCGTGACGAGCACCCGCTCTCCCACGCGCAGGGTGCACCCGGGGCCGGTCGCCTCGATCACGCCCACCGCCTCGTGGCCGGGGACCAGCGGCAGCCGGGGCGGCGCGTCGAGGGTGAGCAACTGCCAGTCGAGCATGCCCAGCGCGCAGGCCTCGATGCGCAGCAGCACCTGCCTGGGGCCGGGCCGCGCCAGCGCCGCCTCCACCAATTCCACGGCTTCACGCGGCTGACGCAGCTGAATGAAGCGGGGCATGCGCGGCCCTCTCTCACGAGTGGGGGAGGGGAGACAAGCGCTGGCCCCGGACTCTGGCGTTCGCTCGAAAAGAGGGGATGCCGCCACAAGGCCCCTCAGGGAAGGCGGTCGGTCGGTGGTCTGGCACCCGGGCCTGACGAGCAGCCCCTTGGCTCGGAGTTCCACTGACCCGGTGAGCGAAGCTTCGGCGCGCTGACGTTCAGGTGGCGCCAGCGGCCGAGCCTTTCACGGGATGTTGTCGTATATTCCCCAAACAGGAGTATATTAGGTCTTGGTTGTATCATCGACAACTTCCCAGAAAAGGCACGCCAGCCGGGGTGCGAAGAAGCCCTCCCCACATCGTCACGTGAGCGTCCTTGCCGGCGTCGAGGGGGAGCGTCCGCCATAACGGAGGTCGTCTTGCATGACGGACATCCATCCGTTACGGTGGACGCCATGGCTCCCACCTCCCGCAGGGCTGACCCGTACCGC
>VFKJ01000006.1 GCA_009885595.1 Myxococcales bacterium
CGTCGGAGAGCACGGTGGCCAGCTTCGCCAGCATCACCGGCTTGGTGAGGACCTCGTCCATGCCGGCGTCGAGGCAGCGGCGCCGATCGTCCTCGAAGGCCGCGGCAGTGAGCGCGATGACCCGCACGTGGCGAAGCTTGAGCTGGGCCTCGCGCGTGCGCAGGACGCGGGTGGCCTCGTAGCCGTCCATCTCGGGCATCTGGCAGTCCATCAACACCAGGTCGAACGCAGGGTCCTCGGCGAGCTCCTCGAGCGCGCGCGCTCCGTTCTCCACCGAGACCGAAGAGCACCCCAGCTTCTCGAGCAGCCCCGCCACCACCCGGCGGTTGATGGGGTTGTCGTCGACCACCAGCACCCGGCGGGGAACCGGGAGCACCAGCGGGGAGGCCCCGGTCTCGAGGCGCGGCTCCTCGCGGCCGCAGGGCTCGAGCTGCGCGGTGAACCAGAAGCACGAGCCCTCGCCCACCACGCTCGAGACGCCCGAGGCGCCGTGCATCGCCTCCGCCAGCTCGCGCACGATGGACAGGCCCAGGCCGGTGCCGCCCCGCGGCCGGGTGTCCGAGCTGTCCACCTGCGTGAACGGCGTGAAGAGCTGCCCCAGCAGGTCTGCCGGAATGCCGGGCCCGGTGTCGCGCACCTCGCAGCGCAGCAGGCCCTCGGGGCTCAAGCTGACCATCAGCTCGATGCTGCCCTGGTCGGT
Source organism: Myxococcales bacterium (assembly GCA_009885595.1). GTDB lineage: Bacteria > Myxococcota > Myxococcia > Myxococcales > Myxococcaceae > Archangium_A. The sequence continues at coordinate 701 of VFKJ01000006.1, forward strand.
GAACTTGGTGGCGTTGCCGAGGAGGTTGGCCAGCATCTGCCGCACCCGCACCGCGTCACCGCGCACCCACGCCTGGGAATCGCCGAGGAAGCGGGTGGTCAGCGTCACCCCCTTGAGCCGGGCCACGTGCCCAAAGAGGCTGGGCATCTCGCTCACCAGGTGCGCCGGGGACATGCGCACGGCGGAGAGCTCGAGGCGCCCGGCTTCCACCTTGGCCAGGTCGAGGATGTCGTTGAGGATCGACATGAGCGAGCTGCCCGACTCGAGGATGGTGCGCGCGTAGTCGAGGCGGTCGGCTTCGCCCAGGTTCGGCTCCCCCAGCAACTGGGCCATGCCCAGCACGCCGTTGAGGGGCGTGCGGATCTCGTGCGACATGGTGGCGAGGAAACGACTCTTGGCGGCGTTGGCTGCCTCCGCGACGTCCCGGGCGCGTTTGAGCTCGGCCTCGACGGCGAGCTGGGCTGTCTGGTCCACGAAGCTGATGACGGCGCCCACCACCGTCGTGCCCTGCATCACCGGAACGATGCTGCGCCACACCGGCAGCACCGAGCCGTCGGCCCGGAAAAGCGACTCCTCGCCCGAGCGGCCTTTCCCCGCGGCCAGCACCTCGAACATGTGGCACTCGCGCTCGGGAAACGGCCTGCCGTCCCGGTAATGGTGGTGCACCAGCTGGTGCAGGCTGTGGCCGATCATCTCCTCGCGTCGGTAGCCCAGTTGCTGGAGCGCCGCGTCGTTGACGTAGGTGGTGAGGCCGGCCAGGTCGACGCCCATCACCCCTTCGCCGAGGCTGGCGAGCAGTTGGGTCTTCTCCTGCGCCGCGAGCTCGAGGCGCCGCTGGTCGCGCAGCAAGCGCACCACCACGGTCAGCGCCGTCACCAGCAGCACCGCCAGCACGGCCGCCTCCGCGATGGCGTATTTTCGCAGCACGTCGACCAGCCCGAACGGGCGCGCGAGCGGACGTTGGATGCGCAGCATGAGGGCCTCGACCGACGAGTAGTCCGCCGCGGGCACGAAGCCGAACGCGCGACCCGCGCGCGCCGACGCCGATTCGGGGCTCACCTCGAGCAGCGCGCGGGTGAGCTGCTCGGCCGTCGCCTCGGAGACCCGCGAGGTGGCCAGCACCGGCCACTCCGGCACCAACTCGGTGGAGTGCACCGGGAAGAACCCTTCGTCGGTGCGCGGGTTGATGATGCGCACGGCGGACAGGTCGACCGCACCCTCACTGGCCATCTCTTCCAGCACCCCGGTGCGCACGAAGCCGACCTGGGCGCGGCCCTCGAGCACCCGCTGAACCACCCCGTCCTGCGTCTGGCCGACGAAGTCGATGCGGGGAGTGACGTCGAGGCCCACCTTGAGCAGCTCCCAGCGCTGCAGCAGGAAGCTCCCGATCGCCTTCTCCGACGTGCTGGCCGTGGAGGCGCGGGCGACGTCGGCCAGGGTCCTCACCGTCGAATCGGCCCGGGTGAAGATCACCCCGGCGCTCCGGTTCGAAGGGTGGCCCGCGGTCCAGGGCATCACGGTGGCGAGCACGGTCAGCCCCCGGTGGCGCTGCAGCAGGTAGTGCTCGGGGTTGGTGACCAGCACGTCGAGTTCGCCGGCCTCCAGGCGCGCCTCGAGGTGGTCGTAGTCGTCCGCGCGCACCTCGAAGCGCAGCTCCGGCAAGGCGCGCTGGAGCTGGTCGAAGGTCGGCTGCCAGTCGCGCTCGGTGTGCTCGGGCGAGCGCACC
>VFKJ01000503.1 GCA_009885595.1 Myxococcales bacterium
AGGAGTCGATGTCCTTCCCCCCCGCGTAGAGCCCGTGGAGGTTTCGCAGCAGCTGCAGGTTGCCGCCGCCCCCGGGGATGAGGCCCACCCCGAACTCGACCAGGCCGATGTACGTCTCGGCCGCGGCCACCTGGGTGTTGCCGCCCATGGTGACCTCGCAGCCACCGCCCAGCGCGAGCTGGAAGGGCGCGGTCACCACCGGGATGTTCGAGTAGCGCATGCGCTGGTTGGCCTGCTGGAAGTTGCCGACCATCTTCTTGATGTCGGCCCACTGCCCTTCCTTGGAAGCCCAGAGGAGCGCCGCGATGTTCGCGCCCGCGGAGAAGTTGCCGCCGTCGTTGCCGATCACCAGGCCGCGCCCGTTCTTCTCAGCCCAGTCGACCGACTCGTGCATCAGCTGGGTGATGGCGTCGTCGATGCTGTTCATCTTCGAGTGGAAGGCGAGCAGCGCCACGCCGTCGCCCAGGTCGAAGAGCGACGCCGAGTCGTTGCCCTTGATGAGCTTGCCCGCGCGGCGCAGGCCCTCGACGGTGATCTGCCGCTCCACCTCGGGCACGTAGCGCGCCGACTTGCTGCCGATGTTCCAGAAGGTGTCGAACTGGCGGTCCTGCCCGTAGAAGCTGGTGCGGCCCGAGGCGAGCATCGCGTCGACCCAGGGGGCGACCGGAATGCCGAGCTCCTTCATCCGCTTGACGCCCTTCTCCACCCCGTACGCGTCCCAGGTCTGGAAGGGGCCCATGTCCCACGCGAAGCCCCAGCGCATGGCGCGATCGACGTTCACCACGTCGTCGGCGATCTCGCCCATCAGGCGCGCGGCGTAGGCCAGGGTGTCGAGCGTCACCTGCTCGGCGAACTTGGCCGCCTTGTCGGTGCCGGTCATCACCACGCGGATCTTCTCGCCCAGGTCCTCCACCTCGCGGGCCGCGCCCAGCGACTCGAAGCGCACCTTGCCCTGCGCGCGGTACTCGAAGGTCTTGAGGTCGAGGACGAGGATCTCCTTGCCGCCGTCGCCCTTGTTCTTCTTGTAGAAGCCGCTGCCGGTCTTGTCGCCCAGCATCTTCTGCTCGACCATCTTCTCGAGCCACGCCGGCGCCTTGAACGTCTCGCGCGAAGGATCGCTGGGCAACGAGTCGTAACAATTCTTCGTCACGTGCAGGAAGGTGTCGAGACCGACGATGTCGGCGGTGCGGAACACGGCCGACTTCGGGCGGCCCATCGCCGGGCCGAAGATCTTGTCGACCTCCTCGATGGTGACGCCGTGCGTCTCCATCAGCTGGATGGTGCGCATCATTCCGTAGGTGCCGATGCGGTTGGCGATGAAGTTGGTGGTGTCCTTGCCGTAGACGATGCCCTTGCCCAGGGTGCGCTCGCCGAACTCGGCCACCGCCTGCAGCACCGCGGGGCTGGTCTGCTTGCCGGGCACCAGCTCGAGCAGCTTCATGTAGCGCACGGGGTTGAAGAAGTGCGTCACCAGGAAGCGGCTCTTGAAGTCTTCCGAGCGGCCGTCGGTCATGCCCTCGATGCTCATGCCCGAGGTGTTCGAGCTGACGATGCAGGTCTTGCTCACCAGCGGCTCGAGCTTCGCGAACAGGCCGTTCTTGAGCTTCAAGTCCTCCTTGATCACCTCGACCACCCAGTCGCACTCGCCGACGCGCTTCAGGTCGTCGTCGAAGTTGCCTGACTCGATGAGCGAGAGCGCCTTCTCCGTCATCAGCGGCGCGGGCTTCTGCTTGCGCAGGTTCGCCACGGCGCTCAGCGCGAACTTGTTCCGGAAGGCCTTGCCGTCGGTCTTCTCACCAGGCGCCGGGTTGGGCGGCACGATGTCGAGGAGGATGACGGGAATGCCTGCGTTCGCGAGGTGTGCAGCGATACCGCTGCCCATCACTCCGGCGCCGAGGACGGCGGCCTTGCGGATGCGGAAGCTCATGGGGACTCCAGTGGTGAAAGGGAGACTGCCGACGACGGCGCGGATCCTTAGCGCAGGGCGTCAGAGATGGCCGGCAAATCGAAAGAGTCTCCACTGGAGACATGAGCCCCGCTTTTCGAGGGCTGAACGAGCGTGTCAACCAAAGTGAATCCAACTGTTTGACGAACTGCGAGCCAATGCCGGAGACTTTCTCGCCCCCTCAGGCAACCGCGTAGGACGATGTACGATAATTCGGCACCTCTTCACCCTGCCCCCAGGACCCCATGCCCACCATCACTGATCGGAAGCTGGCCACGCTGTACGCGTCGTTCGAGGCGCAGAAGCGCACCAACCCGAACCTGAAGCTGGGCACGGAGCAGGCGCTGCAGATCCTCTCCGAGGTCGGTGATCGCGGCGGCTGGTCTTCGGGCAAGGTGCTCACCGAGCTGAAGAAGCCGGGCCAGTCGCGCGACCAGCAGATCGCGCTGGCGGCCAAGGGGCTCACGGCGGGCGAGAAGAAGGACCTCGCCACCATCCTCGACTCCGGGTCGGTGCCGCTCGAGCAGTCCGCCCGGGAGTTCCTCGGCGCCGTCCTCGGCCGCCCCCCGGTCGGTCCCACCCCCTCGGGCGACACCAGCGTGCCGGGCCTGAGCGTGACGACTGATCAGGCCAACGGCCTGGCGGGCCTCACCAAGGCGGGCGCCACCATCGAGGCGATCAACCTCACCACCGCACCCACCGGCCGCTACCACACCGACGACACCTTCGTGGTGGGCAAGGCCGACGCGCAGGGCCGCTTCTCGGGGGCCAAGCTCACCGGCGACATGGCGATGAAGGAAGGCGACGTCATCCGCATGCGCGCGCGCTACGCCGACGGCACCACCTCTGACTGGGTGAACATCAAGGCGAACACCGCCGAGACGAAAGACACCCGCGAGGCGCAGGTCTCCATCTTGCGCATCGGCCTCACCGGCGGCGCCAACGGCACCATCAACGTCGAGAACATCAACGCGAGCCGGCAGATCTCCGAGCCGGGCGCGAAGATTCAGTTCACCAACGTTCGCACCGGGGAGAAGCAGGTCGTCACCTTGGACGCCGAGGGCACCTTCCCCAAGGACCTCAAGCTCAAGGGCAAGGCGGGCGACAGCTTCTCGGTCGCCGCTTCAGACGGGACGAACAACACCGACTTCCGCACGGCGGTGGGCACCGTGACGGTCCCGGGCGGCAGCACCGCGGGCGACATCCTCCCCGACCCCGCCCTGCACAAGGACGAGCTCAACGCCGACGGCACGCCCAAGTTCGGCAAGAAGACCTTCACCGGCCCCCTGTTCGTCGACGGCGCCAAGCCGGCCGACGTGCAGCAGGGGCAGATCGGCAACTGCTACTTCCCCGCGGCGGTCGCGGCGCTGGCGCAGACCAACCCCGACCTCCTCCAGAACATGGTGAAGGCCAACGGCGACGGCACCTTCACGGTCACCTTCAAGGAGCGCGACTGGTCGAGCGGCCGCACCAAGGACGTGCAGGTGAAGGTCGACGGCGACTTCTACGCCCGCTCGTACGGCGGCCCCCTCTACGGCCACGCGTCGAACAGCGCCGAGACCACCAAGATGGAGATGTGGTTCCCCCTGGTGGAGAAGGCCTACGCGCAGTGGAAGGGCAGCTACGACGCCATCGGCAACGGCGGCTCGTCGGCTGACGTGTTCGAGGACTTCACCGGCAAGCAGGGCCGCTCCACCGACGCGGCCGGCAACCCCGACGCGGTGTGGAAGACCATCACGACCGCGGTCGACGCCAAGCGCCCGCTGGCCGCAGGCACGCACGACGACGGCGGCCCGGTGAACTACACCAACACCGGCGTCTACGGCGACCACGCGTACTCGATCCTCGGCTACGAGAAGGTCGGCAACGATCGCATCGTCATCTTGCGCAACCCCTGGGGCGAGTCCGAGCCCGCGGGCAACGGCGCCAACGATGGCGTGTTCAAGCTGAAGCTCGAGGAGTTCCAGAAGCTCTACGACAACGTGATGACCACGAACTGAGTCCCTGTCTCAGGAACTGCGACCTCGAGAGCGCGGCGTCGCTGGGTTTGCCTCGTTGCCCGGCATCAATGGGCCCTCGGCTTCGGACGAGGACGTTCACGGCGCGAAGTCCTGCCGTCAGAACAGCGTTGCCTGGATGGCTCCGTCTCCTGAAACCGGAGCCGGTTCCGGTTTCGGTCAACCCTCACTTCGAGAAGTGAACGTCCTTGCCCGAAGCGAGGGGCCTGAGCGGGTGGAGCATGGAGGAGATCCGGCCCTCACCGCGTTCCCCGATGCTGCTGTTGTGGTCAGGGCTGAACGGCGATCAGCGCGCGCATCGCCTGCTCGATGTCGCTTTGCTGCGGCACCGACGCGGCCTCGAGCGGATCGGCCAGGCCGATGCCCGGCACGAACTTGCCCGCCAGCAGCTTCGGCGGCGCCAGCAGCTTGAAGAACAGCTCGTCGACCGTGCGCCGCACCAGGTGCTCGCCGAAGTTCGTCACCTCGGTGTCCTCGTTCACGAACAACACCCGGCCCGTCTTCTCCACCGAGGCCTTGATCGCTTCCCAGTCGTACGGCCACAGCGTGCGCAGATCGATCACCTCGACGTCGAGGCCGTCAGCCGCCACCGCGTCCGCCGCGTGCGCGCACAGCGGCAGCGTGCGGCCGTAGCTCACCACCGTCAGCTGCGAGCCCGCGCGCACCGTCTTCGCCTTGCCCAGCGGGATCGAGGCGTCTTCCAGGGTGGGCCACTGCGCCGCCCACTTCGTGCGATCGCCCAGCGGCGCGTCGATCAGCCGCGAGAGGGCCTTGTCTTCAGTCGGCTCGCCGGGGATGAGCTCCGTCCCGCGAATGCGCATCAGCGCCTTGGGGATGAGGAACATCACCGGGTTCGTTTCCTTGCACGCCGACAGCAAGAGCCCGTACGCATCGAGCGGCGTGGACGGCATCACGATCTTCCACCCCGCGATGTGGGTCGCCGTCGCGTCGACGGAATGTGAATGGTAGATGCTGCCGCGAATTCCGCTGCCGACCGGCGTCATCACCACCATCGGCAGGTTCCACTGCCCGTTCGAAGACCAGTGCGTCGCGCCCGCGAGCTTGAGCAGGTCGATGGTGTTGTAGATGTAGTCGCAGAACTGGATCTCGGCGACCGGCTTGCCGCCGGCCATCGCGATGCCCATCGCCGTGCCGATGATGCCGCGCTCGTCGAGCGGGGAGTTCCAGGTGGTCTTGAGCCCCTGGGTGCACGTGAACACGCCGCCCAGCGGCATGCCGACGTCTTCTCCGAAGATGTCCGTCACCCCGAGGTTCTCCTCGGCGAAGTGAAGGGCCATGCGAACTGCTTGCGCCATGTTGGCCATGGTGTGGTGTCGTCCTTGAATGAAGTTTGAAGATCAGGCCAGCGGGTCGCGCCCGGGCTCGCCGTGGAAGACGTGGTCCCAGATGGAAGAGCCGTCGGGGAAGGGCTCTTCCTTCACCGCGCGCGCGATGTCCGCGAACTGCTCGCTGTAGCGCTCGCGCACGGCCTTCGCCTCGGCCTTCGTGAGCAGCCCGGCCTTCTCCAGCCGTGCCTCGAATTGGCTGATGCAGTCAGCCTCGGCGGTGGCGAAGTTCGCGCCCGAGGCCGAGGAGTGCCCGTAGAGCCGCGAGACGCGCGCTTCCACCAGGTAGGGCTTGCGCTCGGCGCGCACGTACTCCATCGCCTCTTTGAGCTCGAGGTAGCTGGAGACGGGATCGTTGCCGTCGATGGTCTTGGTCTTCATCCCGAAGGCCAGGCCGCGATCGCTGATCTTCTCCACGCCCTGCGTCTGCTCGTACGGGGTGGAGATGCCCCAGCGGTTGTTGGTGACGATGATCAGCACCGGCAGCTCCTGGCCGGGGCGCGAGGCCCACACCAGGCAGCTGGCGAAGTCACCCTCGGCCGTGCCCGCGTCGCCGCCGGTGACGATGGTGATGCCGTCGCCGCCGTGGCGCTTCTGCACCAGCGCGGTGCCCGGGGCCATCGCGTACTGCACCTCGATGGGCGAGCTCACCGGCACCAGGTTCCAGTCCTTCTTGGAGAAGTGGCCCGCGAAGTTGCGGCCGCCCGAGTAGGGGTCGCCCGCGGTGTTCTTCATCTGGCGGATCGCGCCGACGCCCTCCTCGCCCATCGCCAGCAGGGTGGCCGACTGCCGGTAGTGGAAGTGCAGGTAGTCGAACGCCGGCCCCTGCCCCTTCTTGATCAACAGCCCCAGCGGCACGTTGAAGGCCTCTTCGCCGGGCCCGCCGATCCAGAAGTAGCCGTGGCCGGTCTTGTACATCGCGATCAGGCGCTCCTCGAGGCAGCGCGCCTTCACCATCGTGTCGTGCATCGACAGCAGCAGCGCCTTGTCGAGCGCCAGCTCTTCGGAGTGCGTCACCAGCGCCTTGAATGGCGCCTTGCCGGCGCTCTTCGCGGCCTTCGCCGGGGCGCTCATTTTCTTCGCGTCACGAGCCATAGGGAGGTGCGCTCCTACACCCAAATCGCCGCGATCTGATCCACAGAGATCTGATCCACAGAAAGGGTGGCCCCGCTCACCCCGAGCAACTCAGGTCACTTGTAGAAGCGCTCGCTCAGCTTCATGAGCTCGTCTTCGCAGTTGTCCAGGTTCCGCAGCGTGGTCGCCTGGTCACAGACCTTCTTCACCCGGCCGACGGCCTTCTCGTAATACTCGGCCCGCTCGGTGTCCTGCTTCATCACGCTGAGCATGTCGTCGAGCGTGATGTTGATGCGCTTGGAGCGCTTCTTCTCGCCGATCGCCACGTCGTCGAGCACGCGGTCGCGGTCCTCGTCGATCACCGGCTCGCCCGCGTCGACCTCCTCGGTCACCGGGGGCGGGGTGGTGCCGACGGGATCCACCACCACCGGGTCCTGGGGCTGGTCCGGAATCACCGGGTCGGTCACCTTCGGGGTCACCTTCGGGTCGACCTGCACCAGCATCGGGTTCTTCAGCGGCAGGTCGCTCTTCGGCGGCTTCTTGATCGCGACCGTCTGCACCGGGTCGACGGGCGCGGGCCAGAACACGTAGATCAGCACCCCGAGGAACCACAGCGACACCACCGAGGCGAGCACGAAGGGCCAGCGGCGCGTCACCTTGCGCTTGAGGTCGGCCACCTGCGCGGACATCGCCAGCTCGCGGGCGCGCTTCTTCTCCTCGCCGGGCGCTTCTTCCCCCACCGCCTCGATCGACATCAGGCTCATCTGGGTGGTGGCGTTGCGCATCTGCTTGGTGGCGGCGCGCAGATCGGCCTTCACCTGCGGCGCGTCGGGGCGGTCTCCCGGCTCCTTGGCCAGCAGCTTGAGGATGAGCTCGGACAGCGCCTTGGGAATGTCCTTGTTGATCTCGTGCGGAATGGGCGCCGGCGAGTGCACGTGCTTCTCCATCACCTCCATCGGCGTGGTGCCGATGAAGGGGAGCTGCCCGGTCAACATGTGGAAGCACAACACGCCGAACGCGTAGAGGTCTGCGGGCGGACCCGCGGGGCGGCCGCGCGCGTGCTCGGGAGAGATGTAGTCGGGCGTGCCGGCGATGCGCGTGACGTTCTGCTGGTTGCGGCGCGCCAACCCGAAGTCGAGCAGCTTCACGTAGAAGAGGTTCGCCTCTTTCACGAGGAAGACGTTGGCGGGCTTGAGATCGCGGTGCACCACCCCCGCTTCGTGCGCCGCGGAGAGCGCCGAGAGCACCTGCTCGAGGATGACCACCGCGTCGCCCGCGGGGATCTTCGTCTCGCGCTGCATGCGCTGCTCGAGGGCCTCGCCCTCCAGCAGCTCCATGATGAGGTAGTTGCGGCCGTCCTCGAGCGTGCCGGCGCCGAAGATGTTGATGATGCCGCGGTTCTTGATCGAGCTGATGATCCGCGCCTCGTCGAGGAGGCGATCCATGTCGCGCGGATCAGGCGAGATGTCGGGCCGCAGCACCTTGATCGCCACCGCCTTGCCGATCAGCTGGTGCGTCGCCTGGTAGACGACGCCCATGCCACCGACGCCCAGCTTCGACTCGATCACGTACTCTTGAAGCTTGCGGCCGATCAGCGAGTCGCGGCCCGACGAGCTCTGCAGCGCCTCGGCCGACACCTTGGGCCCGGCGGGGTTCGACCG
>VFKJ01001135.1 GCA_009885595.1 Myxococcales bacterium
CGACGTGCTGCTGTCGAAGCTGCGCTGGTACAGGCTCGGCGGAGAGGTCTCTGACCGGCAGTGGCGCGACCTGGTCGGCGTCGCCCGCGCGCAGGCAGGCAGGCTCGAGCTCGACTACCTCCGCCGCTGGAGCCAGGACCAGGGAACCCTGGACCTGCTGGAGCGCGTGCTCGTGGAAGCGAGCACATGAAGGCGCGCGCGGCTGACGTGGTAAGTCACTCCTCGCGTGCCGCCCGAAGCGCAGAAAGCTGAAGTCGAAGCGATCTACCGCCGGTACGGGCCGATGCTCTTCCGCCGCTGCCGCTCGCTGCTGGGCTCCGACGCCGAGGCGCAGGACTGCCTGCAGGACACCTTCCTGGGCTTCCTCAAGGGGAACTGGCGGGGTGAGGCGCAGCCGCTGACGGTGCTGTACCGGGTGGCGACCAACCAGGCGATCGATCGGCTGCGCAAGCGCGGGCGATGGCATGGGCGCGCCAGCGAGCTGGCCGTGCGCGAGGAAGAGCCTGACTCCACCGTCGAGGAACAGGGCGCTGGCTGGAACGCGCGCCAGACGATGGCGGAGACCGAGCGGGTGGAGTGGGCGCATGATCTGGCGTTCCTCACCAAAGGCGAAGACGAGTTCACGATGACCGCGGCGACCATGCACTGGGTCGAGGGGCATACGCTCGAGGAGATCGCGCAGACGCTCGGGGTGACGCGCAAGACGGTGTCGGCGCGGTTGACCCGGTTCAGTGAGCGGGTGGCTCAGCGAAAGAAATAGATCAGCCCTCTCCCCGACCCTCTCCCCCGCGGGGGAGAGGGGGATAGACCTGAACTGGCCGATCGACCCGGGGGCAAGGGCGCGCGCAGCGCGTTAACCGACGAGTGAGGTGACGCGATGAACGCTCCACTCATGGTCGGTCGGATTCTCTTTGGCGGCTTCTTTCTCTTCAGCGGCCTCAACCACTTCATCAACATCCAGGCGATGGGCGCGTACGCGAACTCCCGCGGGGTGCCGTGGCCGCAGTTCGCGGTGGCGTTCACGGGGCTGATGCTCTTGCTCGGGGGGATCAGCGTGATCATCGGCTACCGGCCGCGCTTCGGCCTGCTGCTGATCATCCTGTTCCTGGTGCCGGTGTCGCTGGTGATGCACAACTTCTGGGCGATGCCCGACTCACCGCAGCGGATGATCGAGATGACGAACTTCCTCAAGAACACCGCGCTCACCGGCGCCGCGTTCGGGTTGCTGGCGGTGCCGCTGCCGTGGCCTAACTCCCTCTCCTCGAAGTCCACGCGCACGGGCGATGAGCGGCGCACCGACTGGCTGACCGGAAGGCGCGTGAGTCACTGAGCGGCGGCGTAGCGCTTCACCAGCAGCGCGCCCAGGGCGGCCCGGGTGATCACGGCCGGGCCCACCACCACGGCTTCGGCGCCCCCGGAGGCGCAGGCACGGATCAGCTCGGCGAGCGACGCCTGGGGGTCGACCGCGGGCGCGGGCCGGGACAGGTCGGCCGCCACCAG
>VFKJ01000119.1 GCA_009885595.1 Myxococcales bacterium
AGCCACCTCACGGCTTCACCAGCGGCAACCCTGCGCTCACCGTCACCCGACCCGCGGCGTCGATCATCACGCCCTTCGCGCGGGCCGCCTCCAGCGCCGCGAGGCCCTCGTCCTCCCCGAGGATGAACGCCGTCTTGGTCAGGATCTCCGCGTCGGTCGCGCTGGGCGCCAGCACCGTCACGCTCTGGCTCGCCGTCGCGGGGTAGCCGGTGCGCGGGTCGATGAGGTGGTGGTACCGCACCCCGTCGATGACGGTGAAGCGCTCGTAGTCGCCGCTGGTGGAGAACGCGGCGTCGCGCACGTCGAGCGAGCCGACCAGGCGGCCCTTCTCGCGAGGGTGCGCGATGCCGATGCGCCAGGGTCGCTCTCCGTTCTTCCCCGCGCAGAACAGGTCTCCACCCGCCTGCACGGTGAAGTCGCTGAAGCCGCGCGCGCGCAAGAGCGCCACCGCGCGATCGACCGCCGCGCCCTTGCCGATGCCGCCCAGGTGCACCGACATGCCCTCCTTCTCCAGCAGCACCGTGCGCGCCGCTTGGTCGATCTTCAGCTGCTGCCAGTCCACCAGCGCCCGGCGCGCGCTCACCTCGGCGGCGGCGGGCACGCGCTCCAGCTTCACCGGCACGTGGCTCTGAGGAGCGCGCTCGAACTTCCACAGCTCACCCAGCGGCGCGAAGGTCACGTCGAACAAGCCCTTCGACTGCACGCTGCCCGCGTTCGCGCGCGTGAGCACCTCGAGGGTCTCGCGCGAGACCACCACGGCAGCCTTCCCCGCGTTCGCGTTGATGCGCGAGACGTCGCTGTCCTTCGACCAGGTGGTCCAGAGCGCCTCCAGCCGGGTGAACTCCTTCAGCACGGCGTCCGCGGCGGCGCGGGTGCTCTCGACGCTCGCCTTGCCCGGGCAGATGGCGATCCGCACCCGCGTGCCCATCGCGGTGGCGTCCTGCTCCAGCATTCCGGCGCACGGCGCCGACGCGAGCCGCGTGGTCGCCTGGCGCAGGGCGGGGTAGGGCTCGCCCGCGAAGCGCTGCACCACGCCGCCCTTCCCGTCGAGCAGCACCGCGTACGGCATCGCCTCGACCCCGAACGCCGCGGCGGTGGTGCCCGCGGCGTCGCGCGCGACGGTGAGCTTGAGCTGCCGCCGTTCCAGGAAGCGCAGCACCGGCGCGTCGGTCTCGTCGAGGTTGATCGTCACCACCGCCACCCGGCCCTCGAGCTCGCGCGCCAGCTTCTCGTGCTCGGGGAGAGACGCCTTGCAGGGCTCACACCACGTCGCCCAGAAGTCGATCACCACGGGCGCGCCGCGGTAGTCCGCGAGCTTCACCGCGGGCCCTCCACCGAGTCGGGGCAAGGTGAAGTCGAGCGGCGATCCCGCGGCCAGACTCGAGAGAAGCAGCGCGTGCAGCATGGTGGCCTTTAGAGCGTCAGCAGGAAGTTCATCAAGTCCTCGACCTGGTACTTGTCGAGTTGGCTGGTGCCGCCGTGGGTGTCGAAGCTGCCGGAGCGCTCATTGTGTCCCACCTCGCCCGGCTTCAGCACCGGGTGCCCGGGCGGGGCCAGCACCTCTCGCAGGGAACGCGCGCGGCCATCGTGCAGCATGCGCGTCTGAGGCCGGTCCCACAGGCCGCGCAGCACCGTGGCGCCGATGCGCAGCCCGGTGGAGGTCTGCAGCGTGTCAGGGAAGGTCTCGATGAAGCCGTCGCTCACCTGCGACACGTCGCCGCCGTCGGGCGCGAGCGTCGGGGTCACCACCGGGGGGAACCGCACCGGCAGCCCGAAGGGCGAGAACGGCGTCGGCTGCGAGGCGGTGCTGGTGATCGGCAGCGGGTGGCAGGCGGCGCACCCCACGCCGGCTTCCTGGTACAGCTTCTCGCCCCGCTGCGCGGTGGGGAGCTCGAGCGCGCGGTTGGGGTTGGGCAAGAGCCGTGGCGTGCGCAGCATGAAGAGCCCGAGCGCGCGCGTGACCCCGCTGAAGTCGAGGGGAATGGGCCGCTTCTCCCCGCTGGCGCTTTCGATCCACAGCGCGTCGCCCAGGGTGGTGTCTCGACCGAAGAACTTCAGCGCGGTGCTGCGCATGAAGTCGCTGCGGGTCGGTGAGCTCGAGCCGTAGGGCCGCGCGGCGCACTCCGGGGGCGGATCTTCGCGGCAGCGCAGCACGTGATTGCAGCCCGCGAGCGTCCCGTCGGCGATGCACGAGGCGGCGCTGGGGTACTTCGACCAGATGAGCGGATCGAGCTCCTCGCAGCAGAAGTTCTCCTTGCGCGCGAACTCGTTGATGACGGGGAAGAAGTTCACCTCGTTCATCGCTGATTCGATGAACCAGGGCCGGGTGTCGTAGAGCCCTCGCTGCGCCATGATGTTGCGCGCCCCCCACGAGCGATCGCGCAGCAGCGGCATCACGATCGGCCGGGCGATGGCGCCGTTCTCGCGGTGGCAGTGCACGCAGGTCTGGTCGCCGTCGATGGTGAAGAGCGCGGTCATCTCGTTGAGCGCTTCGCCCAGCTCGGCGTCCGTCGCGGGGAAGGGGCCGGCTGAGACGTCGCCCACCACGAAGTGCCGCTCGCTGCCGGGCTCCTGCGTCGGGTCGATCACCGTCAGCGACTCGGCCAGGCGATCGACCGTCACCAGCTTCGTGCCCGCAACCGCGATCGCCCTGGGGTTGAAGCCGGTGCGGTAGAGCCCGCCTGCTTGCTGCAACGCCGTGAGTGCGCCGTCGTCACCGATCGCAAAGCCCTGCACTTCGTTCGAGCCCGCGAAGGCCACCCAGAGCTTCCCGTCGAGCACGGTCATTCCCTCGGGCAGCGAGCCCGCGACGATCCACGTCTCCTTCGGCGGCAGGAACGCGAGCACGTCGGGGGACCAGGCGTCGGGCACGGGCAGACCCAGGCCGCGGTTGGGCAGGTCGGGGTCGACGTCGCGGAAGTCGCGGCAGCAGATGGTGTCGCTGGTGTAGCGGTGCGCGGTCTGGAAGGTGCGGGTGTCGATCACCGCGAGCTCGTTCTGGAGATCCTGGAAGACGACGTTGGCGGTGCCGTCGCCGGGCAGGCCGTCGCCGTCGAGATCGCGTCCGAAGGCGGGCTCAGAGCCAGTGCCCGGACCGACGTCGGCGATGAAGAGCCAGGGCCCGGAGACGGCCAGGCCGCCCACCGGTGAGTTGAAGGAGAGGAAGGTGATGCCCGCCGGCGCGCCCAGCGTGGTGGTGAGCGGGTTGTCGTCGACGTCCACCAGCGCGCCGGTCCTGGCGTCGAGGACCGCGGTCGCCACTCCGGCCTCGGCGCCGACGAAGAGGTGCTGACCATCTTCGCTGAGCACCAGGCTGGTGGGGTTGATCGGCGCGGGCGTGCCCATCGGCTCCTCGGCGCGCAGCCCCGCGTAGCTGGTGGCCTGCAGCTTGAACTTCGGGCCCGGGGTGAGGTCCCACCAGAGCACCGAGTCCTTCCAGCGATTGGCGAGGTACACGCGCGCGCCGTCGGGCGTGACGAGCGCAGCCTCACAGTAGAAGGGCACTGGGACTCGAGTGACCTCTTCACCCGTAGCGGCGTCGAGGACGATGGCGTGATCGCTGAACCGCAGCAGGACGACCAGCCAATGTCCGGTGGGGTCGAGCGCGCAGGCCCAGGGGGAGGCGGCGAGGTGGATGCGGCGGGTGACGCGCTCCCTCTCGAGGTCGACGACGGCGACGTCTTCTCCGGGGGCGTCTTCAGTGCCGCCGAGCATCACCCAGGCGCGCTTGCCGTCGGGGGAAGTGCAGATCGCGCGCGGGCGGGTGCGGGTGGGTTGGGGGGACCAGAGCGCGTCGGTCTCCGGCATCGGGTTGGGATCGGGCTTGAGCGTGGTGAGGGCGGGCGGCGCGCACGCCGAAAGGAGCAGGACCAGAACAACTGTCCCCCTCTCCCCCGCGGGGGAGAGGGTCGGGGAGAGGGGCCGAACCCTCATCGCAGCCACCGCAGCACGGCCTGGCACTCGGGATCGCTGGGGTGCGCGAACACCGCGTCGCCTCCGTGCCCCATGCCGAGCGCCTTGCGCAGCAACGTGGTGTCCACCGGCGCCGGAGCATCGAGGAAGCCGAGGGTGGCGAGGAAGTTGGCGTCGAGCTCCGCGGCCGTCAGCGGCTTCGACGAAAACGTGTCCGCCGCGCGAAGCCTTCTTCGTCCCACGGCGTAGAGCGCGAACGCGTGGCGCTCGGTCCCATGGCAGGCGACATCGCCGCAGCGTTTCGCGAGAAGCGGCGCCGCTTCCAGCTCGAAGCTGGCCCGGTCAGGCGCGGCAAGCGGCACGGTCGCGTCCGTACCTGGACCGCAAGCCCCGAGCACCATCACCAGGAGTCCGTTGAGTAAGGACTTCATGGACACTCGCCTCCTCACCCTGACCCTCTCCTCCGCGGAGGAGAGGGCAAGAGTTACGGAGGCGCTCCGACGAAGGTGGCGCCGAGCTCGATCCACCTGAAGATGGTCGTCTTCTCTGCCGCGGTCAGCTGGGGCGAGCCCATGGGCGGACACTGCCCGGTCTGCGCCTGCGGCGCCTCCAGCTCGCGGGTGAGCAGCCGCTCCGCCAACGCCGAGCCCCGCGCGCGCGCACCGGTGGCGTCGACGTAGCGATACCCATTGAGCGAGCCCGTGCCCGGCTCGAGCAGGCTCTCGTACGCGTCGGTGTAGTGCTGCGTGGGCGTCGAGGTGAGCGTCAGCCCGCCGGCCGGCGTGGGCGCCACGTGGCAGCCCGCGCACTTCGCGGTGAGGATGGGCTGCACGTCCTTCCCGAAGTCGACGAAGTGGAAGAACGTCGAGTCCACCGTGGGCAGGTCCTTCGGGCGGCGGCGATCGACGTCCTGGTAGAGCGCCGCGGTGATCGAGGCCTGCGTCACGAAGTCCGTCGGAGGCACCAGCACCGACTGCGCCTTCCCATCCATCCCTCCGTGGCACCCGCCGCAGCGCGCGTTGTACGAGGTGAGGGGAATGCCCACGGGGAAGCGCTCGCCGGGCTGCACGGCGTACCAGTGCGGCTGCAGCGCGCCGGTGGCGATGCCCTCGGCGTCGAGCGTCACCACGCGCACCGACACCCGCGCGGGCACGTGCGCCGCCAGGCTGCCGTCTTCGGCGGGAGGCACCTCGGCCGCGATGAACAACGGCATGCGCCCGGTGAGCGAGAGCAGGGTGGCGTTTTGCTGGCGGTGCCTCGTCTCGGCCGCGGGCACCGGGGTGGCGTCGAGGGGCACCGCGACCGCGAGGGGAGCGACCACCCGCACGAACGCCACGTCTTCGCGAAGCGTGCGCGCGGACATCGGGGGCAGCTGCGCCAGCAGGGCTTCGATCACCTGCACCC
Organism: Myxococcales bacterium; assembly: GCA_009885595.1. Taxonomy (GTDB): domain Bacteria; phylum Myxococcota; class Myxococcia; order Myxococcales; family Myxococcaceae; genus Archangium_A. The sequence goes on from VFKJ01000119.1 coordinate 5,317, forward strand.
CGTTGTGCACGAGCGTGCCCGTGGCCTGGGTGGTGTTCCACAGCCGGGGATGGGGCGGGTCTTCGGTGGGGCGAACGATCACGGGCACGGGCTGAGAGGCCGCGCGCAGGCCGTCGTCGAAGAGCGGCCTGGTCTCCTTCAGGCGGGGGCGCTGGGTGACTGGGTCGACCTCGAGCACCAGCCGCACCAGGTGCGTGCGCGGCGCCGCGGCTTCATCGGCCAGGTCGATCGGCCCCGGGGCGTACGCCGCGAGGATCGTCCCGTCAGGCATCGGCATGGCGTCGCGCCACAGGCCATCGGCGCTGGCTCCCTGGCGCGAGGCGTTGGGCGTGAGCACGGTGAGGGCGTGGCGGAAGCCGGGGAGGGTGGCGCTCGCCTCGGCGCCATCGGGGATCTCCACGGCGAACTGGCGCTCGAGCACTGCGAGCTGTCCGCCCCTCCAGACGTTGGCGGGGTCGAGGAGCGAGACCATCGCGCGCCCGTCGGGCATTTCCTCTGCGCCGTAGATCACGCGCGCGGTGACGCTGCTGCCGAAGTGCGGGTGCGCCTCGGGCTGAATGTGGAACTCGCGGTTGTGATCGACGGGGAAGCGGAAGAGCACGCCCTTGAAGCCGATCTCCGCGGCGCGCTTGATGGTGTAGACGACGGTGCCGCCAAACTCGCCGGTGGAGAGGAACGACGGCGTCACCTCGGGCACCACGGTGTGGGTGAGGCGCTCGAGGTGCTTGCCATCGACGTCCACGGCCCAGAGATCGGCGTTCTGCACCGAGGCGACGTCGGACCGGTCGGCCGCGCGGGTCGAGCTGAAGTAGATGCGCTCCGAAGGCGCCGGTCCGTCGGTGGGCGTCAGGCCCCCGTTGGGGCCGAACACCGGCGAGAAGTTGCCGATCACCAGGCCGTCGGTGCCCGCCGCGGAGTCGGTGGTGAGCTGCCGCAGCCCGGTGCCGTCGACGCCGATCACATAGAGGTTGTGGGCGTCGGTCGCCGAGGTGCGCATGGAGAAGACGATGCGGGTGCCGTCGTGGCTCACCGCGGGATCGCGAAGGTCGGCCGGGCTCGCGTGCGCCGAGGCGGTCAGGTTGACGGGCGCGCCGGTGTAGGGCGGATCGAGCCGATAGAGATCAGTGCCCGGCGTGAAGGGCGGCACCTGGAAGGGGCCGGCAGGCGAGAGCGGGCCCCCCACGAAGACGATCGGTGGATCGTTCACCGGAGCAGCGGCGCCCGCACCCAGCGCGGCGACGCGCTCCAGCTCGATCCACTGGAGGATCGCCTTGCCGAAGCCCGAGTCGAGCGGATCGACGCCGTTCTCCAGCTCGCTGGCGAAGAAGACGTCGTTGCCGCCCTTGTGCGGAACGCCGCCGCGATCGATCGGGAGAATCTTCGTCAGCAGCCGGGAGCGCAGCGGGTTGCCCCAGAGCGTCAAGTTGCGCCGCGCCTCGCCGTAGGTGGTGCGCAGCGAGAGGCGGGGTGAGCCGGTGGTGCCTGGCAACACCGGGGCCTCGAAGGCCGCGCCGCCGAACATGAGCGAGCCGTGACAGCTGCTGGTGGCGCAGCCGCGCGCGATCAACTCCGGGTAGATGGCGGTGGCGAAGTGTTGCTCGCGTTCATCGAGCGCGGGCGCCTTGCCTTCCGCGCCGTCCTTCACCATCGCCGCGAACTCGGAGAGCGCGCGGTAGCCGGCCTCGCCGCGGTCCTGGAAGAGCGCGCTCTGAAAGTGATGCAGCCCACCGGCGCTCACCGACAAGGTCTTACGCAAGAAGCTCGAGTACTCGGGGTGCTCGGCCGAGTTGAGCTTCGCCTTCACCGACGCCAGCGCGGCGGGGAGATCGACGATGCGACCGGCGGAGTCGATGGGGAAGGTGAGCCACGCCGCGGCGTCGATGCCCGGAGGCGCGCCGACCTGCAGCACCCCGTGGCAGCTGCTGGAAGCGCAGCGCGCCTCGAGCACCGGAACGACCTTCGACTTGAAGCGCTCGTCCTCAGATTCCCGACACCCTGCCAGAGCGATCACAGCGGAAACTGCGACCCACACCCTGCGGCGCTGCACCATGGAGACCTCGCGGCCGCACGCTGGTGCAAGAAGCAGACGTGCAACGTTGATGCAGATCAAGGTCCCGGACAGAGCAGCCCGGCGTCGGCGCCCTGGATGCTCGGGTCTTCGTCGACGAGGGTGACGGTGACGGCGTTCGTGGCGCGGCAGGTGCCGATGCTCGCGCCCAGGGTGATGTC
>VFKJ01000766.1 GCA_009885595.1 Myxococcales bacterium
CACCTTGCCCTCGAGGGACACGCTCCAGGCGCTGACGATGCTGGTGGGCACGTCGACCGAGTCCGCGCGCGTCACCACTACCAACTGGCCGTCGGGGCGCACCCGCACCACCACCCCTCCTCCGGTGCCGCCGCGCGGCTTGACCGCCTTGCGCGGCGCCTTGAAGCGCACGTCGCCGGCCACGCCCCAGCCCTGCCGCAGCACCTCCAGCGTGGAGGCCCGGCGCGCCTCGATGATCACCTCGATGGCGGCGTCGCTCATCATGGGCTTGGTGACGTAGAGCCGATCTCTGGCGGCATCCAGCGTGAGCCTTGCCGCTGCGAACGAGCCGTTCACCGAGCGCTGCAGCCTGCCGGTGCCGTCCAGGCGGGTGAGGGTCGAGCGGGTGAGGAGGATGGCGCCGCACTCCTCCACCACCACCGCGTCGACCACCGCCGAGGCGAGCTCCGTGTTCGGAAGCGGAGGACACGTCACCGACACCACCAACGCCGCCAGCAATGAACCCATGGGTGCGCAGTGTACTTCTGTCGATCAGCGGTGGGAGCGGCTCGACCGCGTGCACGCTCGATGCGCGAAAGTAATCGCTCCCTTCCATCAATTTCCGGGCGATCGCGGTGCTGGGGTGACACTACTGCTGCCCGTGGACCCCTTGCTCTACGCGCGCGCGCAGATGGGCCTCTCGCTCGCGTTCCACATCGTCTTCGCCGCCATCGGCATCGGGCTGCCGTTGCTGATGGTGCTCAGCGAGCTGGCGTGGCGCCGCACGAAGGATCCTGACTACCTCGAGCTCGCGAAGCTGCTGGCGAAGGGGACCACCATCCTCTTCGCGGTGGGCGCGGTCTCCGGCACGGTGCTCTCCTTCGAGCTGGGGTTGTTGTGGCCGCAGTTCATGGGCCGCTTCGGAGACGTCATCGGCCTGCCCTTCTCCCTCGAGGGCTACGCGTTCTTCACCGAGGCCATCTTCCTGGGCATCTACCTCTACGGGCGCGATCGGGTGTCGCCCACGGTGCACGTGCTCTCGGGCGTGGTGGTGGCGGTGAGCGGGGCGGCGTCGGCGTTCTTCGTCACCCTGGTCAATTCGTTCATGAACTCGCCCCGGGGTTTCACCTGGGTCGACGGCAAGGTCACCGACGTCGATCCGGTGGCGGCGATGTTCGGTGGTCCGTGGGCGCAGCAGGTCGTTCACGTGCTGCTGTCCTGCTACGTCGCGGTCGCGTTCGCGATGGCCGGCATTCACGCGCTGATGCTGCTGCGCAACAAGCACAGCGCGCTGCACCAGAAGGCCCTGCGAATCGCGCTGCCGGTGGCGGTGCTGAGCGCGCTGTTGCAGCTGTTCTCCGGAGATCGCTCCGCCAAGGAGATCGCCGTCGAGCAGCCCCTCAAGCTCGCGGCCGCAGAGGGGCACTACGTCACCTCCCGGCACGCGCCGCTGCACCTGGGCGGTCTGCCCGACGACGAGACGCAGACCATGCCGTGGGCGCTCGAGCTGCCCGGCGGCCTCTCTTTCCTCGCGTTCGGAGACACCGACGCCGAAGTGAAGGGCCTCAACGATTTCCCACGAGATCAATGGCCGCCGGTGCTCGCGACGCACGTCTCGTTCCAGGTGATGGTCGCGTGCGGCACCGCGCTGGCCGGGGTGGCGCTGCTGACGGTGCTCCTCGCGTTGGCGCGCCGGCGGTGGTTGCTGTCCAGGCCGTACCTGCTGGCGTTGATCGCCTGCTCGCCGCTGGGCTTCATCGCGATGGAGGCGGGCTGGCACGTGACGGAGCTCGGCCGCCAACCGTGGATCGTCCGCGGCTACCTGCGCACCGGTGAAGGGGTGACGCCGTTCCCGCACCTGTTCGCGCCCTTCTGGGTGTTCACCCTCATCTACGCGCTGCTGGGCGTGATGGTGGTGGTGCTGCTGCGTCGGCAGATCCTCGCGACCGCGCCGCCGAAGGAGCCCGCGCCATGACCGGCTTCGGCACGGAGCACCTTCTCGGACTCGCGCTCGCCATCGCGCTGATTCTCTATTTCGTCTTCGGCGGAGCGGACTTCGGCGGCGGCATGTGGGACCTGTTCGCCAGCGGCCCTCGAAAGGCGGCTCAGCGCGAGAGCATCTCCCGGGCGCTCGCCCCCATCTGGGAAGCGAACCACGTCTGGTTGATCCTCGCGGTGGTGGTGCTGTTCGCCGGCTTCCCACGCGCCTTCCAGCTGATCACCACCCAGCTGCACGTGCCGCTCACGCTCTTCCTCGTCGGGGTGGTGTTCCGCGGCTCGGCGTTCGTCTTTCACCAGCGCGGCTGGGCGCGGGTGTTCGGCTGGGCCAGCCTGGTCTCTCCGCTCTTCCTGGGCATGAGCGTGGCGGCGATCGCCGGCGGCCGGATCGAAGAGAGCTACTTCACCCCTTGGACCACGCCCTTCGCGATCGTGATCGGCCTGTTCGCCGTCGCGCAGTGCGCCTTCCTCGCGGCGGTGTTCCTCGCGTTCGAGACGCGGGCCGACCCGGAGCTCTCGAGCGACTTCGAGGCGCGCGCCTTCGTCAGCGGCGTGGTGGTCGGGGTGCTCGCGTTCGTCGCGCTGGTGCTTTCCCGCTGGGGCGCGCCGGTCTTGTTCGAGGGGCTCACCGGCGATCCGTTGGCGATGTTGATGCACGTGATGACGGCCACGATGGCGGGGAGCGCGCTGTGGTTCCTGCGCGGGCGCAGCTACGAGCTGGCGCGCGTCGCGGCGGCGGCGCAGGTGGCGCTCGTGCTCGGCGGGTGGCTGTCGAGCCAGTATCCCTTCATGGTGGTGCCCTCGCTCACCCTTCAGGCCGCCGCGGGAAACGCTTCCGCGCGCACGGCGATCGTCTGGGCGCTCGCGGCGGGACTCCCGGTGCTCGGCCCCTCGCTGTGGTTGCTGTTCAAGGTGTTCAAGCAGGAACGGCAGCGGCTCTGACTTTCCTCGCGTAGCGCTGCTCACCCTCAGCGCGCAGCGACCACCGGCACGGCGACGGGCTCCCCCGCGGCGGCCGGCAGGGGTTCGGCCTTCTCGCCGAATACGCCTTCCCAGCGCGCCACCACGACCGACGCCAGCGCGTTGCCCACCACGTTGATGGTGGTCCGCGCCATGTCCATGATCTCGTCCACGGCGAGCAGCATCGCGACGCCCGCTTCTCCGGGCAGCCCGAAGCTCGCGCAGGTCCCTGCGATGATCACCAGGGTGGCCCGGGGAACTCCGGCGACTCCCTTCGAGGTGAGCATCAAGGTGAACACCATCGTCAACTGCGCACCGAAGCTCAGCTCGATGCCTGCGGCCTGCGCGATGGTGAGCGACGCGAGCGCCAGGTACAGCGTGGAGCCGTCGAGGTTGAAGGAATACCCGGTGGGGATGACGAAGCTCGCGACCCGCCGCGGCACCCCGAACTCGATCATTCGCTCGAGGAGCTGGGGCAGGGCGGCCTCGCTGGACGCCGTGGAGAAGGCCGTCATCGCGGGCTCCCGCACCGCGCGCAGGAACCCCCGCACCGGCACCCGGGCCAGGAACATCACCGGCACGAAGACCACCAGCACGAGCACGGCGAGCGA
>VFKJ01000668.1 GCA_009885595.1 Myxococcales bacterium
CGACGTGATGTTCGCGCTCGACTCCATCCCCGCGGCGTTCGCGGTCACCGAGAACACCTTCGTCATCTACAGCGCCAACGTGTTCGCCATGTTCGGCCTGCGCTCGCTCTACATCGTGCTGGCGGGAGCGCTCAAAGGGCTGCGCTACCTGAAGTGGGGCTTGTCGACGGTGCTGTTGATGGCCGGGGCCAAGCTGCTGGCGGCGAGCGTCTTTCACCCGCCCGCGTGGGTGCCGCCGCTGGCGATCGCGCTGGTGATGGGGATCGCGATCGGCGCCAGCCTCTGGGCCAACGCCCGGGACCGCCGTCGCTCGCTCGCGCGCCTGGCCGCGGTCCCCGACTGAAACCGCCGCGCGCGATCGGTGATGGCTCCGAGAAGCGAAGCGTTTGCCGTGCTGCGTCGAGCCCGCCACGTCGGCGTACCCGCGCGGGGCAGGCGCGTATCTTGGCGCCCGAAAGGCGGAACGCATGGCGCAACCGAGACCCGAGGTCATCGTCACCGAGGCACTCTGCAAGGGCTGTGGTCGCTGCGTCGACGCCTGCCCCAAGCACGCCATCCACCTGGGCACCGAGATCAACCAGGTCTCGGGCCTGATGCCGGTGCACATCGATCACGACGTCTGCAACGACTGCGGGCTGTGCATGTCGGCGTGTCCGGAACCGTACGGGCTGTCCACCGAGCTGTACGAGCTCGAGGACCCGAAGAAGCTGTACGGCGAGAACGCGCGCCGACCGAAGCCCGCCACGATTCCCCCCCGGAAGATCGCGCTGCCGAAGGTCGAGCCGCTGGTGCTCAAGGGCAACTACGCCTCTGCGATTGGCGCCATCCTCGCGGGCTGCCGGCACGTCTTCGGCTATCCCATCACCCCGTCCACCGAGGGCGCGGAGCTGATGGCGAAGCTGCAGCCCAAGTTGCACGGCGTCTTCCTGCAGGCGTGCAGCGAGGTCGCCACCATCAATCACATGTACGGCACCGGCGGCGCCGGCCTGCCCACGATGACCTTCACCAGCTCTCCGGGCTTCAGCCTGATGCTCGAGGGGATCAGCTACATGATCGGCACGCAGCTGCCCGGCGTCATCGTCAACGTGATGCGGCCCGGTCCCGGCCTCGGCTACATCGGCCCCGAGCAGAGCGACATCAAGCTGATGTGCCGGGGCCTGGGTCACGGCAACACGCACGCGATCGTGCTCGCGCCCACCTCGCCCCAGGAGATGCTCGACCTCACCTTCGAGGCGTTCGCGCTCTCCTTCAAGTACCGCAACCCGGTGATCATCGCGGCCGACGGTTTCCTCGGGCAGATCACCGGCCGGGTCACGTTGCCTGATCACCTGATCGATCCCGGGCTGCCGGACTGGGCCGTGTTTGGCGACGCCGCACACCGCGGCAACCTGAACAGCAGCATCTTCCAGGACTGGGTCGACCTCGAGAAGCACAACGAGCTGCTCTGCGAGAAGTACGCGCTGATGCAAGCGAACGAGCAACGTTCGACCGGCTACCGCCTCGACGGCGCCCGCACCCTGGTGATCGCCTGCAACACGCCTGCACGCACGGCCAAGGCCGCGGTGGAGCGGCTGCGCCGGGAAGGGCGCCCCGCGGGGCTCTTCCAACCTGTCAGCCTCTGGCCCTTCCCCATCAAGGCCCTGCAGCAGCAGCTCGAGACGGTGAAGCGCGTGGTGGTGGTGGAAGCGAGCGCAGGCCAGCTGGAAGACGAGATGCGGCTCGCGCTGCACCACGCCGACGCCCCGAAGGTGGAGATCCACCACCTGCGGCACATGGGCGGGATCCTCCCGAACGATCAGGAGATCTACGAAATGGTTCGCGGCCTCACGGAGGTGGAGCAATGAGCGGCACACCGGCAAAGACGGGCGCGGCGTTCTTCGAGCACTTCGATCGCCACGCGCACGGCAAGGGACTCAAGGGCGGCACCACGCACTACTGCCCGGGCTGCGGCCACGGGCTGGCGCACAAGTACCTCGCCGAGGCGATCGTCGAGCTGGGCGTGGAGGACCGCACGGTGATGGTCTCCCCCGTCGGCTGCGCGGTGTTCCTCTTCTATTACTTCGACACCGGCAACACCCAGGCGGCGCACGGGCGCGCCCCCGCGGTGGCGCTGGGCCACAAGTTCGCCAACCCCAACTCGATCGTCGTCAGCTACCAGGGCGACGGAGACCTGGCGTCGATCGGGCTGGCGGAGATCATGCACGCCGCGCAGCTCGGCGTTCCCATCAGCGTCATCTTCATCAACAACGCCATCTACGGAATGACCGGCGGGCAGATGGCGCCCACCACGCTCATGGGCCAGTGGTCTTCCACCACGCCCGAGGGCCGCGGCCCGATGCAGGGCCAGCCGATGCACGTGTCCGAGGTGATCGCGAAGCTCGACGGCGCCAGCTACGTCGAGCGCTGCGCGCTCTTCGGCCAGAAGGAACGCAAGCGCGCGAAGACGGCCATCAAGAAGGCGCTGCAGATGCAGGTGGAAGGCCGCGGCTTCTCCTTCGTGGAGATCCTCGCGGAGTGCCCCACCCACTGGGGCCTCTCGCCGCAAGACTCGGAAGCGCACGTGCGCGACGTGCTCAGCAAGGTGTTCCCCTTGGGCATCGTGAAGGACGAGGTGCGCGAGCCCTGGTTCAACCCAGGGAAGCCCACCTTCGACGCGGAGAAGGTGCTCGAGGTGATCGACGCGCAGCGCGAGCCGGTGAAGCGGTTCTGCACGAAGTTCCCCACGCACCTCGATCCACTCGACGTCTCGGTGAAGCTCGCGGGCTCGGGTGGAGATGGCGCGCAGACGGCGGCGATGCTGCTCACCCGCGCGGCGATCGCCGAGGGCTACGACGCCACCCACATTCCCAGCTACGGCCCGGAGTCGCGCGGCGGCACCTCGTATGCCGACGTGCACGTCGCCAAAGACGAGGTGCTCTCGCCCTCGGCGCCAGCCCCGCACGTACTGGTGGCCTTCAATGCGCCGAGCCTGGAGAAGTTCTCGATGAGCGTGCGGCCGGGCGGCATCGTCATCTACGACTCGGGGATGATCTCGAAGCCGCCGGAGGTGCAGGCGGGCGTGCGGGTGCTGGCGGTGCCGTGCGCGTCCATCGCGCAGAAGCTGGGCGCGGTGGTGGTGAAGAACGTGGTGGCGCTCGGCGCGCTGCAGGAGGCCACCAGGCTGCTCGACGAGAAGACCTTCCTGGGTGAGCTGGACCGCAGCCTCAAGCACAAGACCAACCTGATTCCGCTCAACGAGGCGGCGTTCCGGGAAGGCGCGAAGGCCGTGCGGGAGCTCAAGGCGAGCTGAGTGCCGTCTTGAGTGCCACGGCACCACCGCCTGGCGAACATTTCATGGCACTCGATCCGGGGTCCCCTCGTTCGTTGGGCGAGGTGCGCAGCGCGCTCACCTCCGGCTGAACGACTCAAGGAGCGGCGGGCGCGACGTGCTCGGTGTACCCGGGGTCGCGGTGGTTGAAGTCAGGGTTGTGCGCGTCCCAGCACTCGTGCCCGCAGAAGATCAGCTGCAGGCGCTTGCGGTTGCAGGTGGAGACGGTGCACTTCACGTACGCGCCCCCGAAGGGGATGGGCTTCTTGCAGATGTTGCACTTCCCCCACTGGCCGGCGTCAGCGCTCATGCCCGCACCGTAGCGGAGCCGCGACCCGGCAGCGTCCCCCGGTGTTCGGGGTGGCCGTGCTACGGAGGTGCGCGTGAAGAACTTCCTGCGGCGCCGGGTGATGGATCCGCTCCGCGCTCAGCTCACCCAGGGCGTCACCCCGAGGAGGCTGGCCCTCGCGCTCGCGCTGGGGGTGGTGCTCGGGGTGGTGCCGGTGCTCGGCGTCACCACGCTGCTGTGCGGGGTGGTCGCGGCCGTGCTCAAGCTCAACCAACCCGCGGTGCAGGTGGCGAACTACGCCGCGTACCCCGTGCAGCTGGCGTTGTTCGTGCCGTTCTTCCACCTGGGCGCGCGGTTGTTCGGGCAGCCGCCGATGACCTTCACGGTGGCGCAGCTGCGCGCCGAACTGCACGCGGACCGCCTGGGCACCCTCGCCCACTACGCGGGGGCGAACCTGCGCGCGGTGGCCGCGTGGGCGCTCATCGCGCCGGTGGTGGCGGGCCTGCTGTTCGTGGTGCTCGCGCCGCTGCTGCGCCGGGTGCGCCCGGTCTGACTTCGTCTTCCTGGTGTCGTCAGGGCGACATCATCGCGCGCAGCTTCTCGGTCATCGGCACCGGGACCGGGTGGCGGTTGCCGTCGATGACGACCATCTCGATCACCGCGTCGACGAGCAGCCGGCCGTCGGCCTTGCGAACCGCCCGCTGGTCGAACACCACCCGGTAATCACTCTCCAGGCGCACGGTGGACTGGATCTCCAGGAGGTCGCCGAACACCGCCCCCTCCTTGAACTGCTGCGTGGCCTTGTAGACGACGAAGCCCTTCTTCTCGTCGCGCCACAGGCGCACCAACTCCCCAGCGCCGAGCACGTGCTCGCGGGCCCGCTCGAAGTAGCGCAGGTAGTTCGCGTGGTAGACGACCCCGGAGAAGTCGGTGTCCTCGTAGTAAACCTGCACCTCGAACGTGTGGGAGCTGGCCATCGTGCGGGCGCTCTACACCGAGTACCGGCACACCGCTTGTTCGCTCCATTCGCATGCACGGCGGCCAGCGTGGCGTGGGTGCTGCTGGCAGGGCCCGACGCGCCACAGGTGGCGGTGGTGCCCCTCAACGGGGGCGCAGTGGTCGCGCTGAGCGGGGTGTTGCCATGAGGAACGTGCTCGCGCTGGGGGTGCTCCTCTCGGGCTTCGCCTGCGTCGACTGGACCACCGTGGAGAGCCAGTCACGCACGCAGCGCTGCGTCGTCGCGCCGGCGGACCCGGGCTGCGCCCCGGTCGAAGACGGCGGCTCAGGCGCGGTCGACGCAGGCGCGGTCGACGCAGGCGCGGTCGACGGAGGCGGAGACGGCGGCGCGGGCGAGCCCTTCGTCGTCGGCCATCGCCTGCTGCACTACCG
>VFKJ01000070.1 GCA_009885595.1 Myxococcales bacterium
AACGCCACCATCCCCGCGATGCAGGGCTACTCGGACATCGCGGCCAACACCTTCCTCGAGGTGGTGGGCCGCACCTGGGGCGCGCCCGATCACGTGATCGCCGGCTGGCAGGCCCGCAACGGCAGCAACGCGCTGGCCCTCTATCGCGCGCTGCTGTCCGGCTACGCGCAGCTGCGCCCAGGCAAGTCGCCCAGCCGCATCGCCCTGCTCTCCCGCCGCAACGACGCCCAGCTCACCGAGCAGAAGTACCTGCTGGAACGCTTCCGCGAGTGGGGCGCCGAGGCCGACATCGTTCACCCCGATCAGCTCTCGGGCGCCGACGCGGTGATGGCAGACGGCAAGCAGTACGATCTCGTCTACCGCCACCTCTTCATCCGCCGCCTCGAAGAGCCCGACCTGGTGGGCGCGGACTACGTGAAGGCGCTGCTGGCCGAGCCCAACGGCACCCGCGCCGTGGTGCTCAACCCGCCCGCGACGCAGGTCGAGGTGAAGGCCGTGTTCGCGCTCCTCTCCCAGGCGCTGGAAGACAGGGCGCTCGCGAAGGAAGCGAAGCTGAGCGAGCCCGAGCTGGAAGCGATCGAGGAATCGGTGCCCTGGACCCGCCCCTTCCGCGGCGAGGCGCTCACCGCCGAGGTGATCGCCAACCCCGACCGCTTCGTGCTCAAGCGCAGCTGGGACTACGGAGGCCGCGCGGTCTTCGTGGGCCGCACCCGCTCGGAGCCCGGCTTCGCGGAGCGCACCAGGGCCGCCTACGGCGAAGGGCTCGACTGGAACGCGCTGTGCGTGCGCGCCGCGGCCGATCCCGTCGGCGGAGGCTTCGTGGTGCAGCAGGTGATCGACATCCACCCCGAGGAGCACCTGCTCTGCAGTGGCCCCGCCCAGATTCCCACTCAGCTGTACGTCGACTTCTCCGCCTACGCCTCGGTGGGGCTCGACGCCCAGCCGAAATGGGGAGGCGTGTGCCGCGGTTCCATCTCGCACATCGTGAACATCGTGGGCGGGGGCGGTGTTCTGCCCCTCATCACCAGTGACGTCGCCCAGTCGCTCCTCATGGCGTACCGAGCCTGGGGAAAGTAAACACCCACCTTTCACCCACCCAAGGAGCAGGGATGCGTAACGAACCGGGATACACGTATTCGCCGACGGGATCGGCCTCTTCGGTCCTCGCTGAAGAGTCAGCGCGGGTCTTCATGCAGCGCGTGTATTGGTGGATGTCGCTGGGCCTGGCGCTCACGGGCGGCATCGCCTTCTCGGTGGCCTCCAGCCAGGCCCTCACCGCGATGGTGCTGCCCTTCTTCTACCCGCTGATGGTGGTCGAGCTCATCGTCGTCTTCGCCTTCGTGTTCGTGCAGTCGAAGGTGTCAGGGCCCGTGGCCGCGGCGATGTTCCTGCTCTACGCGATCCTCAACGGGCTCACCTTCTCGGTCATCTTCCTCGTCTACGAGCTGGGCAGCATCGGCGGGGCCTTCGCCATCACCGCCGGCACCTTCGGCGCGATGAGCCTCTACGGCACCGTCACCAAGAAGGATCTCTCGGGCTGGGGCTCGTTCCTGCTGATGGGCCTCATCGGCATCATCATCGCGGGCATCGTGAACATCTTCCTGCAGTCGGAGTTCCTCGACTTCGTGAAGAGCTGCGCGGGCGTGGTGATCTTCGCCGGCCTGACTGCCTACGACACCCAGAAGCTGCGCACGCACCACGCGAACAGCGGCTTCAGCTCGGCGATGTCGCTGTCCATCACCGGCGCGCTGATGCTGTACCTCGACTTCGTCAACCTGTTCCTGCAGATCCTTCGGTTGCTCGGTCGCCGCCGCTGAACCACGTTTCCCCGACGGCATTCGAGGGCGGGAGAGAACCGCGCGCTGAGGCCAGCGCGAA
>VFKJ01000344.1 GCA_009885595.1 Myxococcales bacterium
CCGTGCCGCGCGAACACCCTGTTGCGCATCGACAACGCCGCCTTCTTCCCCCGGGAGAACTTCCAGCAGATTCCGCTGCCGGGCTTCGACACCGGCGCCGACACGCTGATGATCTTCCAGGGCAACGCGGCTGACGCGGCCTACGACGCCACGGTGATTCAGCACGAGTTCGGTCACGGCGCGATCTACGCCACCGCCAACCTCGGCTTCAGTGACACGGCCATCGACGGCCGCTCTGCCAACAACGAAGGCGGAGCGCTGCACGAGGGCTTCGCCGACTACATCGCGGCGGCCTTCAACAACGTCGCCGAGGTGGGGCCGTACTTCGGGCCGCGGGTGAGCGCCGGTCAGCCGACCGCGCCGGGCGTGCGCAGCGACGCATACCTGCGCTCGATGGACAACACCCAGGCCTGCCCCGACGTGCTCTGGGGCGAGGTGCACCAGGACTCGATGCACGTGGCCGGCGCGCTCTGGGAAGCGCGGCAGAACGTGTTCCAGGGCAACGACAACGGCGACACCTTCGACGCCGCCTTCTACGCGATGCTGGTCTCCATCACCCCGAACGCCGACTTCTCCCTGGTGACGACCACGATGGCCGCCCGGGTGGCCACCGCGTTCCCCGGCATCGCCACCGCCTCGGCCCAGCTGAGGCAGATCTTCCAGGGCCGCGGCGTGATCGGCTGCTCGAAGGTGCTCACCGCGGTGGCGGGCACGTTCCCCCGGCCCTACTACGGCATCCCCGCCGCGCCGCCTGCGATGGCCAGCGCGGTGATGCCGGGCCCCATTCAGTTCAAGCTCGCGGCTCCGGCCGGCGCCTTGCGGGTGCGGCTCACGGCGGCCCTGGGCGGCAACGGGAATCCGCTCGGCGGCGGCGGAACTCCGGTGGTGCGAATGATGACGCGCAAGGGCTCTCCCATCACCTTCGTGCGCCAGGGCGGGCTGCTGCAGAACGACGCCGACCTCACCCTCAACGGCGCGGTGGCCAACAACGCCGTCACCGCGTCAGCTGACGTGTCCGCGCCGTGCAACACGGACCTCTACGTGACGCTCGCCTCCACGGGCGAGGGCGCGACGCTGCAAGGGGTGACGCTCTCGATCGACCCGCTGGTGAACTGCATGATCCCCGTCGACGCCGGCACCGGCGGCGGTGGGGGAACGACTGACGCGGGCACCGGCGGTGGTGGTGGCAGCACCGGCACCACCGTCATCCCCTCGGTGGGCGCGAACAGCACCACCGCGCAGCCCAACGCGAAGGTCGGTTGTGGTTGCGCGACCCCGGCAGACTTCGGCGCGCCGCTGATGGGCCTGCTGCTGCTGCTGGGCAGCCGGCGGCGCGCTCGCTCGCGCTGAGCGGCCGCTCCCCGCGCGGAAGATCGGCCGGCGGCGTTGGGCCAACGTAGACTCGAACGCCATGACGTTCGCCCTGCTCTGCCTGGCCCTCGCCGCCGCCGAAACCCCGAAGATGGTGGTGCTCGAATTGGCCGCGGGGTCCGGCGTCGAGCCGGGCGTCACCGCGCCGCTCACCGAGGCCCTCACCGCCGAGGTCCAGCGGCGCGGTTACTTCGAGGTGCTCTCGACGCGCGACATCCAGTCGCTGCTGGGCATCGAGCGCCAGAAAGAGCTGCTGGGCTGCAGTGACGCGACGAAGTCGTGCATGACCGAGCTGTCGGGCGCGTTGGGAGCCCGCTTTGCCCTCACCGGCTCGCTCGCTCGGCTGGGCGAGGCGTGGCAGCTGACGTTGACGGCGCTCGACACCCAGAAGGCCCAACCGCTGGGCCGCGCCACCCGCGTCGCCCGCACCCTCGAGGCGCTCCGCGCCACCTTCCCGTATGCGGTCGCGGAGGCCACCGGCACCCCGCTGCCGCCGCCGCCCTCGCGGGCGTTGCCGTACTCGCTCATCGGCGTGGGCGCCGGGGCCGCCGTCTTCGGCTTGGTATGGGGCACCCTGCACCTCTCGCAAGAGCAGCAGCTCGCCACCGCCCTCGACACCGCCGGCGGCCGCCCCCAGCTGCTGGGCTCGCTGGCGGGCTACCAGGCGCAGCTGAAGTACCTCGAGGCCCAGCGCTACGTCGCGGGCGCGACGCTCGGGGCGGGGCTGGTGGCCCTGCTCGTCGGGGTGCTGGTGATGCCCGCCGACACCGGCGCCGGCGGCGGCGTGGCGCTGGTCCCCACGGGGAACGGCGTCAGCCTGGTGGGGGTGTTCCGATGAAGCGCCTGCTGTGGGCGGTGCTGCTGCTGGCCGGGTGTGTCGACCTCTCCAAGCCGCGCGCGTACCAGTGCGCCTCCGCTGGCGAGTGCGTGGCGCCCTGGGTCTGCCTGCGCGATGGCTACTGCCACGACCCGGCAGCGGGTGCGGCGGTGCCGTGCGACTCGACGGTCGACTGCACCGCCGACTGGTTCTGCGGGAAAGATCTGGAGTGCCATGATCCGCGGCTCCCGCGCGCGCTGGCCTGCGACGGAGACGCGCACTGCACCCCTGGGTGGTTCTGCGGGAAGGACGGGAACTGTCACGACTCCGCGGTGGGCTTGCCCCTGGCCTGCGCCATCGACGCCCAGTGCGCCGGAGGCTGGTTCTGCGCACAGGACCTCCAGTGCCACGATCCCTCGGTGGGCGCGTCGTTGCCGTGCACCCAGCCCAGCCACTGCGCCGCGGGCTGGTTCTGCGCGCAGGACCACGTCTGTCACGACCCGGCGGTCCCTTCGGCGCTGCCCTGCGCCGCCCACTCGAGCTGCCTGGGCGGTTGGCGCTGCAGCATCGAGGGCGTGTGCGTCGACACCAGCCTGGAGCCCCGGCCGATCCCACCGCCGACGGCCGCCCCGATGACGGCGCGCCTGTCGCCCTTGATGCCGCCGGCGATCGAGCTCTTCCCCTCGCCGGTCTCCAGCCAGAGCCTCACCGATGGCGGGGTGGCACGCGCCGCGCGGTCCGCGATGACGACCAGCGATGGAACGTTGTGGTCCACCGAGCTGCTCTTGCAAGAGGACGGCGAGGTGGTGCGCGCGACCACCTCCATCGGCCCCCTGCTGCCCGACGTGACGCGCGCTGCCCTCTCAGGACCGCTGGCGCTGGTGGTGCGCAGCGACGGCGGGGTGTGGCTGCTGGGGCCCGACGCCGGGCAGCCCCTCGCGCTGCCCGCCGACGAGGCCACCACGATCACCCCGCTGGCCTGGTCGTCCCCAGGGCAGCTCTCCACCTGGGGCTTCGCCGTCCGCGGCCCCACCGCGCTGAGCGGCGTCAAGCGCGTTGAGCCCGGAGGTCTCTGGGTCTCGCTCGCGGCGGGCTTCGACGTCAACGAGGCGCTGAGCCTGCAGGTCGCCGATGGGGGCACGCCGCTCTTGCTGGTGACAGGGCCTCACCCCGGGGGGGGGTTGGTTGGACCGTCGTGGTGGCTGGAGACCGTGCCGCGCGCCGACACCACGCAGCCCGATC
Source organism: Myxococcales bacterium (assembly GCA_009885595.1). GTDB lineage: Bacteria > Myxococcota > Myxococcia > Myxococcales > Myxococcaceae > Archangium_A. The sequence goes on from VFKJ01000344.1 coordinate 3,431, forward strand.
TAGCGACGTTGCCGTATGGCCGGCCGAACGGAATGGAGCCCCTCAGCGTCCGCCAGGGCCCAGGCGGGCTGGCGATGCGGATCCGCGACGCGCTGCCGGA
>VFKJ01000942.1 GCA_009885595.1 Myxococcales bacterium
CCCTCACCCTGACCCTCTCCCCCGCGGGGGAGAGGGAAACAGAATCAGTCGCGGGTCTGCACCACCACCACGAAGCCGGTCTCTCCCACGGGAGCCAGGCCCGCGAGCCAACCGCCGTCGAAGCCGTCGACCGGGTCGCGGTAGCGCGCGATGGCGCTCACCCGTTGGAACAGGGGCAGGCGAAGCTCTTCTCCTGGCGGCGGGGGCGGGGCCCGGAGCGCCTGGAGCGCGGCGGCCGCGGACTCATCGACGCGGAGCAGCCGTCCGTGGGCGAGGCCGTCGTGCACGACGAAGTAGTACTCGTCGACTGGCGGCAGCCCCGCGTCACCGCCGGTGCGATCGCGCGGGCCGAGGAGCGCCGCCGAGCGGCTGGGATCGTTCTCGTCGCTCACGTGCAGCGGCCCGAACACGGAGTCGGCGGCGAAGTGAGCGCCGATCACGCCCAACACCCCTCCGTCGGCGCCGAAGACCGGCGTGGAGATGGAGAACTTGAGCCGATGATCGACCCTCGACTCGAACAGCCGCGAGACGTGCACGCCGCGCTTCCCGGCGACGCCCAGCGCCATGCCCCCGGCGTAGTAGTCCCGCCACGCGAGGTTCCTCGCCCACCAGCTCTCAGGGGTGTTCGGCCAACGCGCGCGGGGTCGGCCCTGGGCGTCCTGCACCGAGAGGCTGTCGATGGGCATCGACAGCGGCTCGAGCACCGTGCCCACGCCGCCGTCGAAGGGCGCCTCGAGCATCGCGAGCAGCGAGGGCTCGAGCGCGGCTCTCTGCACGCCGTCTGCGTACTCGCGCAGCTGGAAGAGCACGGTGCCCGCCATCGCCCTCGCCGCGTAGACGTTGGCGGCGAGCACGTCGCGCCGGAGTTCCTGCTGGCGATGCTGTGCCCCCAGGAGCGCAGCCGGGGTCCCCAGCAGCGCGAGCACGGTGGCGACGGCGACCACCGGGTGGCGCCGGCTCCAGCGCCAGCTGCGCTCGAGGGGGCCGATGGGGCGGGCGGCGATCGCCTCTCCGCGAAGGGAGCGCTCCAGGTCGTCGGCCAGCGCCGCGGCTGACTGGTAGCGCCGCTCGGTCGCCTTCTCGAGGCACTTGAGGCAGATGGTCTCGAGGTCCTTGTCGATGCCGGGAGTGAGGGTGCGCGGGCGCGCGGGCTCGGCGCTGCGCACCAACTCCAGCAGGCCCTGCAGGGTGTTCGCCTTGAAGGGAAGCCGTCCGGTCAGCAGCTCGTACAGCATCGCGCCCAGGGCGTAGACGTCGGTGGCGGTGGTGAGGGCGCGCGCCTCGCCCCGCGCCTGCTCGGGCGACATGTAGGCGGGCGTCCCTTCGGCGGTGCCGGTGCGGGTCAGGCCGGTGCTGTGGTCGATGCGCCGCGCCGTGCCGAAGTCGGTGATCGACGGAACGCCGGCCTCGTCGAGCAGCACGTTCGCCGGCTTCAGGTCGCAGTGGAGAATGCCGCGCCGGTGACCGTGTCTCACGGCGCGCGCCAACTTCGCGACGAGCTCCGCGCTGCGCCGAGGGTCGCCTGCGAAGGAGCTCACCTTCGCGGCGAGGGTGCCGCCCTCCATCAGCCGCATGGTGAAGAAGGGAGAGTCGTCGTGCTCGCCCACCTCGTAGATGGGCACGATGTTCGGGTGCTCGAGCGTCGAGGCGGCGACCGCTTCGATGCGAAAGCGCTCCAGCTCGCGGTCGTCGGCGAACCGACCTCCGTGCACCATCTTCAGCGCCACCACGCGCTCCAGCCCGCGCTTGCGGGCCCGGTACACCACGCCCATCCCTCCGCGGGCGAGGCGCTCGAGCAGCTCGTACTCGCCGAAGCGCGTACCCGCGGGCGCCTCGGGCAGCGCCGGTGGGGAGAGGGTGTCGGCCAGCAGGCAGCGGGGACACAGACCAGCGAAGAGGACCTCCGGGCCGCGACTTCCACCACACCGGGGACAGGGGCTGCTCATGGAGTGCTTTGAAGGACCAGAGGTCAAACGTTACTCCAGGCCGGCGAGCAGCTCTCGCAGCTCCGCTTCGGTCTGCTCCGGGTCCTCGAGGGTGTGCGCGATCTCGGCGCAGAGCAGCTCGCGATAACGCCGACGAAGCCGGTGAACCGCGACCTTCACCGCGCCCTCGGTGGAGCCGAGCTCCCGGGCGAGCTGGGCGTGGGGCATGTCAGGGCCGCCCGCGAGACCTCCGACCAGCTTCGAGAAGAGCAGCTCCTTGCCCTCGCGCTGGCACTCGGCCTCGAGGGCGCGCAGGGCGTGATCGAGGAGCGCGAGCGTGAAGCGCTGCTCGTAGAGGCGCTCGGGGGTGCGCTCGTCGGCGGGCTCTTTCTGGTAGCGGCCCTCGGCGTCCTGCGCGTCGATGGACACCACCGCGCCCCCTCCCCGCTTCTGCGCGTTCGAGTGGTCCCAGTCGTTGGCCAGGAAGTTCTTGAGCGAGGTGAGGAGCCAGGAGCGAAAGCGGCCGTGTCTTCGATCCGCGGCGCTCACGTCGTTCTTCTCGATCAGCCGGGCGAAGAACGCCTGCGTGAGATCGCGAGCGTCGTCGGGCGACTTTCCCCGCCGCCTCACGTAGGCGTAGAGCGGGTACCAGTACTGCCAGCACAGCGCCGTCAGCGCCTCGCGCGACTCGGGGGAAGACTGCTGCCCGGCGGCGATGACCAGGCTCCAGCGCGTGGTGGCGAAGTTGCGAGGCTGCGGCCCGGCGTCCATGCCGTGACCCTAG
>VFKJ01000300.1 GCA_009885595.1 Myxococcales bacterium
AGCGGCGCCGGCTTCCCTTTCTTCGAGGGCTGCTGCTCCGGCCTGGCCTGCGTGGTGGCGGTGGCGCGGCTGTACTTGTTGGTCTGCTCCTTCGCCCGCGTCTCCTGCTTCACCTTGTTGTCGTCCATCGCCAGGTACTTCGACTCCGCGGGGATCTGCTGATTTCCGGGCGCGACGTCGACCACCTGTCCTTTGGGGTGCAGGGGCGCTTCTCGTTCCGGAGGCGACATGCGCCCGCGATTGCTCGCCCACGCCTTCGAGTCGATCCGCTTGAGCGACACGGGCCGGTTCACCGGCTTCTTCGGTCGCGGCGGCCCCGCGGTGAGCGCCGAGTACCCAAGGAAGCAGAGCAGCAGCAGGCCGTGCCCCAGCAGCGCCAGCGGCAACGAGAGCAGCAGCCCCCGCCGGTCCGTCCTCCGCTGTCCCTGCTCCAGAAGCCCTGCCATTTCCGCCCTCCCGATAGCCCAGAAGCGGGTCGTCTGGCGCCCCCCGAGTGGAAGGAAAATAGGTACGTTCCACGAATGGCGAAGAAAGCGACCAGGCCCGCGACGAAGAAGAAGCCGCCGAAGCCCGGGGCCATTCCCGAGTTCCACGGCACCTGCGGCTGCGGCTCGGTGGTGTTCACCGTGAGGGGCCCCCTCTCGAACGTCACCTGGTGCCATTGCTCGAAGTGCCAGCGCTTCCACGGCGGGCCCGGCCCCTACGCGTCGGCTGCGCGGGGCGCGCTCTCGTTTCAGCGCCGCGACGGCCTGGCCTGGTGGGACGCCTCGCCCACCACCCAGCGCGGCTTCTGCCGGCAGTGCGGCTCGAGCCTCTTCTTCAGCGACTCCAACGAAGCGACCATCTCCCTCTGCCCCGGCGCGCTCACTTCGCCTACGGGCCTCGAGAGCCAGTCGCACATCTTCATCGGCAGCAAGCCCGACTGGTACGAGGTGAAGGACGGCCTCCCGCAGCACCTGAAGTCCTGAGGAGGCGCCGCCGGAAACGGGGGAGGCCTTGCCGCGAGCGCGTTACAGCATTGTAACGAACCGCCCTCGGAGGGACTCGTATGGCCAGGAGCGCACCACTTTCACCGCTCGAGAGCGCGTCATGACCGCGCTGGAGCTGAAGCATGCGGAGGACCCCGCCGTTAGCACGGGGCCTATGACCTCTCCGTCGATTGCCTCCGTCGTGCGCGTGGTGCCACCCCACTACCACTCGCAGGAGGAGCTCTCGGCGGGCCTGCAGGCCCTCTGGTCTGAGCACCGCTCCTTCAACCCCGCGCGCGTCAACGCGTTGCACGCCTCGGTGCAGGTGCGCGGCCGCCACCTCGCCCTTCCGATGAACGAGTACCCGCCGCTCGACACCTTCGCCAAGCGCAACACCGTGTGGATTCGCGAAGCGGTGAAGCTCGGCGCAGAGGCGGTGCGCGGCGCGGTGGCGAAGGCCGGCCTGCAGCTCGCAGACATCGACGTGCTCTGCTTCACCAGCATCACCGGGCTGGCCACGCCCAGCATCGACGCCCGGCTGATGAACGTGCTCGGGCTGCGGCCTGACGTGAAGCGGGTGCCGCTGTTTGGTTTGGGCTGCGTGGCGGGCGTCGCGGGTACGGCGCGGGTGAGCGAGCTGCTGCGCGGCTTCCCCAAGCAGAACGCGGTGCTGCTCTCGGTCGAGCTGTGCAGCCTCACCGTGCAGCGCGACGACATCGCGGTGGGCAGCATCGTCGCCGCGGGGCTCTTCGGTGACGGCGCGGCGGCGATGGTGATGCGCGGCGCGGACCACCCGGCCGACGGCCCGCGCGTGGTGGCCACGCAGTCGGTGTTCTACCCGGGCACCGAAGACGTGATGGGGTGGGACTTCCTCGACTCCGGCTTCAAGGTGGTGCTCTCCGCCCGGGTGCCCGACATGGTGCTCGAGAACGTGCGCGGCGACGTCGACTCGTTCCTCGCTTCCCAGGGCTTGAAGCGCAGTGACGTGAAGCACTGGGTCGCGCACACCGGCGGCCCCAAGGTGCTCGAGGCGTTCGAGTCGGCCCTCGAGCTGCCTCCGGGGGCGCTGGCGCGCAGCTGGGAATCGCTGCGCTCGGTGGGGAATCTCTCGTCGGCGTCGGTGCTGTTCGTGCTCTCCGAGTTGTTGGAGGAGAAGTCGGCGAAGCCGGGGGACCTCGGGCTGATGATGGCCATGGGCCCCGGGTTCTGCGCGGAGCTGGTGCTGCTGCGATGGTGAGCTCGCTGTGGCTCTACACGGCCCTCATCGCGGTGGTGGGGCTCGAGCGCCTGGTGGAGCTGCGGCTGTCCAAGCGCAACGCAGCCTGGGCCTTCGCGCGCGGCGGCAAGGAGTACGGCCTTCCGCACTACCGCTTCATGACCGTCTTCCACACCGCGTTCCTCGTCGCGTGCGTGGCCGAGCCGTGGCTGCTCTCGCGGCCCTTCGTTTCGCCCTGGGGGTACCTGTTCCTCGCGCTGGCGATCGCCGCGCAGGGGCTGCGGTACTGGGCCATCACCACCCTGGGGCCACGCTGGAATACGCGGGTGATCGTCCTGCCTGAGGCGGAGCCGGTCACCGGCGGCCCGTACCGCTTCGTGCGCCACCCGAACTACGTCGCGGTGGTGCTGGAATTGCTGGTGTTGCCGCTGGTGCACGGCGCGTGGTTGACCGCCCTGGTGTTCACGCTGGGCAACGCCCTGCTGCTGCGCGTGCGCGTGCGCGTCGAGGAGGAAGCGCTGGGGTCGCGCTACGCGAGCTCGTTCGCGAACACCCCGCGGCTGCTTCCGGGCCGGCGGTGAAGACGTTCGACGTGGCCATCATCGGCAGCGGTCCTGCCGGGCTCGCCACCGCCATCGGCGCCGCGCAGCGCGGGCTGTCCGTGCACGTGTTCGACAGGCAGAGAGGTCCCATCGACAAGGCCTGCGGTGAGGGGCTGATGCCCTCGGGGCTGTCCGCGCTCGAGCGGATGGGCGCGCTGCAGCACCTGGACCGCAGGGACAGCGCGCCGTTCGATTCCATCGTCTACGTGCAGGAGTCCGGCACGCGCGCGGTGGGGAAGCTGCCCGCGCCGGGTGGGCTGGGCGTGCGGCGGCTCGCGCTGTCCGCGGCGTTGCTCGCGCGCGCGCGCGAAGTGGGGGTGGTGCTGCACGAGCAGACCGGCGTGCGCGGGCATTCGCGGACGAGTCAGGGCGTCGAGGTCGTCACTGACTCGGAGACGTTCACCGCGGGCGTGCTGGTGGGCGCCGATGGACTGCACTCGCCCAGCCGCGAACGGGAAGGGCTGGCGGGGCCGGTCGCGCGGTCGCGGCGCTTTGGGTTGCGCCGGCATCTCGCGCTCGCGCCGTGGAGCCGCGCCGTCGAGGTGCACTTCTGCAAGGGGGTGGAGGCGTATGTGACGCCGTCGGGCGTGCAGCGGGTGGGCGTGGCGTTTCTGTGGGAAGAGCGCGCGGTGTCCGGGGAGGTCTCGTTCGAGGCGCTGCTCGCGCACTTTCCGGCGCTGGAGGAGGGGCTGCGGGGCGTCGCGTTCGATTCGACCGCGCGCGGGGCCGGGCCGCTCTTGCAGCACGTGAAGCGACGGGTGGCGGAGCGGTTCGCCCTGGTCGGTGATGCCGCGGGGTACGTCGACGCGATTACCGGCGAGGGGCTGACCCAGGCGTTCGAGGGCGCAGAGGCGTTGGTCGCGGTGCTGCCGGAGGTGCTTGCGCGGAAGGGCGCGGTGGAGGCGTTCGCTGGGTATGAGGCCGCCGCGGAGAGAGCCTGGAGGCGGTATGCGCGGTTGGCGAGTGTGTTGGTTTGGACTGCCGGGCGGCCGGTGGTGCGGAAGGGCGTCGTGGGGCTGCTCGCGCGATCTCCGGGCTTGTTTGAGAGAGTCTTGCGCTTCGCGCTTTAGCCCCTCACCCCGACCCTCTCCCCCGCGGGGGAGAG
>VFKJ01000011.1 GCA_009885595.1 Myxococcales bacterium
ATGACCGGAGTGCTAGCGCTGGTCGAGCAGCTCGCGGACCCCGGGCAACTGCCGCAAGAGCTCGAACTCGACCTCGTCGAGCACGGTCATCCGGGTGGAGCGCAGGTGCTGCAGCCGAATCTCCACCTTCACGGTGCCTTCGCCGTCGCGCGTCGCCTGCACGCGGGAGTCACCGCCCGCTTCCCGGCACTTCGCGATGTCCAGCTGCAGCGCCTTGAGCCGCCGCGAGATGCGCATCGCCTGCTTGCCCTCGGGTGACTCGAAGGTGTGGAAGTGGCGGTTGCGCGAAAGCGGGGCGCCCTCGTCGAAGAGGCGGAGCACCAGCTTTCGCACGAAGGGATCCATCGAGCGGCAATAGTAACCGCGACCCGATTGGGGACGACATCAGTCGTCGTCAGAGAGTACTTTCCTTGGCGATGCGACTGCTCGTGCTGCTCGTGAGTGCCCTGGGTCTGCTGGCCTGCGAAGAGGCGGAGAAGACGCGCGAGCGGAAGAAGATCGAGAGCACGGTGGACTTCGTGGCGCAGGGCCGCGCGGAGATGTCGGCGGGGCGCCCTGAGTCGGCGGTGCGCGAGTTCAAGTCGGCCATCTCCGCCTCGCCGGAGGACGTGAGCCTCTACCTGCTGCTCGCCGAGGCCTACCACGCGGCCGGCAACGAGGCGGGCGCGACGCTGACGCTCAAGCAGGCGGAGTCGATCTCCGGCGTGAAGGACCCGAGCATCAGGCGGCAACGCGCCGAGATGCTGCTCAAGATGCACCAGGTGAAGGCGGCGACCGCCGAGCTCATCTCGATGCGCGACGAGGATCTGCTCACCGATCCCGAGGTCCTCGATCTGTGCCGGCTGCTGGCGCACTCCGGGAAGATCAACGAGGCGTTCAAGACGCTCGAGCGCATTCAGCTGCGCACGCCCGATGACGCCGAGGCGAAGACCATGGAGGCGGAGATCCTCTTCCTCAAGGGCGACGTGCTGCTCGCCGCCAGGCTGATGGATCGGCTGCTGGCCGAGACGCCGTCGCTCACCTCGGCCCGGTTGCTGCGCGCGCGGTACTTCCTCAACGAGCGGCAGCTGGCGCAGGCCGAGCAGGACGTGAGCATGGTGGATCCCAAGGACGCCAAGCGCACCGACGTGGTGTCGCTGCGCGCGCGGGTGCTCAACGAGCTGGGCCGGTCCGACGAGGCCGCCTCGCTGCTGGAGCGGCTGATCGACGAGGACCCGAAGAACGCCGAGACCCTCGGGTTGCTCGCGGAGACGCGGCTGCTGCAGGGCAAGGGCGGCGACGCGCAGGTGCTCGTCGATCAGATCCTCGCGATGGAGCCCAGGTGGCCGCGCGCGCTGTACGTGCGGGGCAGGGCGTTCGAGCAACAGGACCGGCTCGACGAGGCGCTCAGTGATTACCAGTCGGCCCTGCTGGCGGACTCCGCCTTCGTGCCCGCGCTCAAGCGCATCTGGCGCATCCAGGACCAGAAGGGGAACAAGGCCGAGGCCATCGACACCCTCGAGTTGCTCTTCTTCCAGAACGACATCGACTCGGCCGAGAAGGTGCAGCTCGCGCGGTACTACGCGGAGACCTGGGCCAACGTGGAGCGCGGGCAGAAGCTGATCAACGAGGCGCTCGCGAAGGACCCGAAGAACCCGGAGTACCTGAAGATCAGGGCGAAGCTCGCGAAGGGCAACGTGGGGAAGAAGAAGTCCCAGGGCGGCGGGATTCAGATCATCCGCGGCGGCAAACGCTAACTCTCTCTCCCTCTCCCCTGCGGGGGAGAGGGTCGGGGAGAGGGGCAGAACCGGTTCTGGAAACGCTCCGCCGATCCGGAACTTCACCCGTGCTCGCCTCCTCGCCCTGACCCTCTCCTCCGCAGGAGGAGAGGGGACTAGAGAAGCATCCGCTCTGCCTTCTTCTTCGCCGACCGCGGCCCCACGGCCACCGTCACCAGCCGCTCGGTCGTCAGCCACTTCTTCGCCAGCCGCTGAAGCTCGCCGATGGTCACCCGCTCGGCCTCGGCCTTCTTCTGCGCGAACGACTCCGCGGGCCTGAACAGCTCGCTCCCGCCGAACCACCCGCACAGGTCGCCAGGTGAGTCCTGCAGGAAGTCGAGGTGCATCGCGAAGCGCGTCTTCACCCGCCGCAACTCCTCGCGCTTGATCTTCCCGGCCTTCAGCGTGCCCACCGTGCGCAGCACTTCCTGGAACACCGCGGCCAGGTTCTCGGGGGCCGAGGCGCCCTCGATCTCGAACGTGCCCGCATCATGGAAGGTCTCGATCATCGCGCCGACCGAGTACGCCAGCCCGCGCTTCTCCACGATGTTGTGCGGCAGCCGGCTCGACAGCCCGTCATCGAGCACGCGGCGCAGCAACCCCAGCCCGATCGCATCGGGGTGATCCTCGCGCACCGTGGGGAAGCTCATGCGGAACTCGACCTGCGCCTCGTCGAGGGTCACGTACTTGAAGCGGGGCCCGGTGGGCGCGAGGGCAGGGGGCGGGCTCTCCTCGAGGCGCGGCCCCTTCGGCAGGTGCCGGAACGACTGCTTCGCCGCGCGCAGCACCCGGCGCCGCGTCACCGGGCCGGAGACCGCCACCACCAGGTTCCCGCCCACGTACGCGCGCTCGAAGTGTCTGCGCACCGTGCGCAGCGAGAGCGCCTTCACCGAGTCCGGGGTGCCGGCGATCTTCATCTCCAGCGGGTGACCTTCGTACAGAATGCGCTTCGAGAGGTTGTCGACGTCGACGTCGCGCCCACGCTCGTCCACCTCGTCGAGCATCTCCTCGAGAATGATCCGCTTCTCCGTCTCGAGGTGGGTGAGCCTGGGCCGCGTCATCATCTCGCCCATGACGTCGAGCACCACCTCGAGTCCGTCCGCGTGCGAGGGCGAAAAGAAATAGCTCGAGTCGCGCATGGTGACGCCGTTGAGGTTGCCGCCGACCGCTTCCACGGCCGCGTTCATGCGCACCGAGTCAAAGAAGCGCTGGCTGCCGCGGAAGAAGAGGTGCTCGAGCAGGTGGCTCACGCCGTTGGTGCCCGCGTCTTCATGCCGGCTGCCTACGCGCACGTAGACCGCGCACATGAGGCTGTGCAGGTGCGGCGTCTCGATGGTGACGACGGTGAGCCCCGAGGGGAGGACGTCCTTGAAGGCGGAGAAGCTCAAGCGCGGGGGAACTCCAGGTGGAACGTCGTACCTTGACTGGGCGCGCTGTCGACGTCGATGCGGCCGCCGTGGGCCTCGACGATCTGCCGGGACAGCGAGAGGCCCAGGCCGGTGCCGCCGGGCTTGGTGGTGAAGAACGGCTCGAACAGCTTCTCTTTCACCTCGGGGGCGATGCCAGAGCCGGTGTCGCTCACCCGAACGTCGAGCAGCGATCCCGAGCTGCCAGCCTTCACGGTGAGGGTGCCGCCCTTCGCCATCGCCTCGCGCGCGTTGCGGAAGAGGTTCAGGAACACCTGCCGCAGCTGCCCTTCATCGGCGGAGATCGGCAGGCCACCTTCCGGCAGCTCGACCACCACCTTCACCCCGGCGCGCTCCAGCTCTTCGCGCGCGAAGCCTAAGACTTCCTCGAGCAGCTTCTTCAGATCCTCCGGCCGCTTCGCCGGCGTCGGCAGGCGCGCCAGGCGCAGGTAGTCCTCGGTGATCTCCGTGAGCCGATCGACCTCGCGCATCACCGAGGCGAGCAGGTCCCTCGCTTCCTTGGCCTCTTCCGGAGTGTCGAAGTGACTGCCGCCCAGCTGGTCCTGCAGCATCTCGACGTTGAGCCCGATCGACGAGAGCGGGTTCCTGATCTCATGCGCCACCTGCGCGGAGACCTTGCCGATCGCCGCCAGCCGCTCGGCGCGAATGAGCTCCTGCTGTTTCTGCTGCAGCTGGGCTTCGCGTTCCTTCAGCGCTTTGGCCATGGCGTCGAACTCGCGCGCCAGCACGGCGATCTCGTCTTCGCCTTCCACGCCGATCTTCGCCTCGTAGTCGCCTTGCCGAATGCGCGAGACACCCTCGATCAGCGTTCGCACCGGGCGCAGGCTGCGCGCCGCCAGGCCCGTGGCGAGCAGGCCCACCCCGATCGCCACCACCGGCAGCAAGATGATCGCCACCCCGGTGCGACGCTCGCGCTCCTGGGTGAGGCGCACCCGCTCGTGAATGCGCGCCTCCAGCGAGCCGTGCAGCAGGCGAATCGTCGAGGACAACGCGTTCTCCATCTGCTGCAGGCGATCGAGCGCCGCGTTCGCCTTGTCCCAATCGGGGCTGGTCGACTCGAGCAACTGGAACGCCTGGTCCGCGGTCTGCTCGTACTCGGCGAAGCGCACCTTCAGCTCGTCGAACTTCTTCGCCACGTCGGTGACGAAGGGCTTCTCCGCCTCGGGCGCGAACTCGAGCACCTTCACCGCGGTGTCCTTGCCCGACTGCAGCCGGCCGGCCATCAGCCCGGGGAAATACAGCCGGGCGAGGCGAATGAGGGCCTTGCGCGTCTCCACGCTCCGCTCGTCGCGCAGCCGCTCGGTGTCCTTGGCCTGGTTGGCCTGGAAGGTCTCGATCGCCGCCACCGTCTGGGAGAGGCCCAGGTATCCCTCGGAGACGAGACGGATTTCGACCTGGTTCTGCCGCAGCGTGAGCACCGAAAAACCCGACACCGCTCCGAAGGTGACGAGCACCACGGCGTAGCCGAGGAAGATGCGGGTGGTCAGTGACAGCTTCACTTGAGAGGTATTTGACCGCGAAGGCTGGGAAACACTAAGGTGCCGCGGCTAACCGTTTGTTTTATCAGCCAAAACTATCCATGTCCCGTCTCATTCCGCTGATGTGTGTGGCTGTCGCCGCTGGGTCCTCACCTGCCCATGCCCAGAAGCCCCGAGTCGTGGTCCTCCCCTTTGTCGCGGGAGAGGGCGCGAGCGAGACCGCCTCGGCGAAGTTCCAGGCGTTGGTGCTCGAAGAGCTGAAGGCGCGCGGCGATGCGCTCGAGCTCGTCGCGCCGCCGTCGATCAAACCGGCGCCGCCGCCGGAGAAGCCGGGCGTGACGAAGCGCGCCCCCAGCCCCGAGGCCGTCGCGGCGCTCGAGGCCGGGAGGAAGGCGTTCGACGATCTCCGCTTCGAAGACGCGGTGGCGAGCTTGAAGAAGGGCATCGAGGGGATGTTGGTTGATCCCGCCACCGCTGATTACGAGGCCGTGACCGACGCGTACGTGAAGCTGGCCGCCGCCGCCTTCCGCATGGGCGAGGAGAAGGAAGCGAAGAACGCGCTGCTGGAGTTCGCGCGCTTCGCGCCCACCTACGAGCTCTCGGCCGGTTTTCCGCCGATCTTCCAGCGTGAGTTCGACAAGGCGAAGAAGCGCCTCGACAAGCAGCCCAAGGGCACCGTCTCCATCGAAGGGCCGTCGGGCGCCACCGCGTACCTCGATGGGCGCGACCTGGGCATGGTGCCGGTGCTCGACGAGATCGTCCCCGGTGGCACGCACTACGTGAAGGTCGAGGGCACCAAGGGCGAGAAGTTCGGCCAGACGATCAACG
>VFKJ01000658.1 GCA_009885595.1 Myxococcales bacterium
ACCCCGCACGTCCCGGTTGTTCACCTTCATCTTCCTGCTGACGTCGTCGGCGGTGCTCGCCAAGTCCGCGCAGCGGGAGCTGTTCCTCGCGGCCTACCCGCGCAGCGCCATCCCCGACGCGTTCCTGCTCTCGGGCGGGCTGCTGGCGGTGGCCTCGCTGGGCGTCAGCGCGCTGAGCGAACGGGTCAGCCTGGTGCGCCTGATGCGCTGGCTGCTCGCGATCGGGGCCGGGCTGCTGGTGTTCGCCTTCGTGGTCGGGCGCGCCTGGGCCGCGGGTGGGCCGATGACCGTCTACGTCACCGTCGAGGTGCTCATCTCGCTCTTGCTCGGCCAGGCGTGGGCGGTGGCCAGCGAGGCCGTCGACGTGCGCAGCGCCAAGCGGCTGCTCCCCGTCATCGGCCTGGGCGCGGGGCTGGCGTGGACGGCGGGCGGCTTCGCGGTCAGCGGGCTGGCGATGCTGTTCGGCCCCGCCAGCCTGCTCTTGATGGGCGCCGCCTCGCTGGTCGGCGCGCTGGGCATGATGGAGTTGGTGGCGCGCCGGGACATCGCCGCCGAGCGCCGCAAGGCCCCGCCCGAGCCCTTCTTCAGCGGGCTGGTCTCGGGCCTGCGCTCGATCTTCACCGAGCCGCTCACGCGGGTGCTCGCGGCCATCATCACCATCGAGTTGGTGGTGGAGAAGATCACCGACTTCCAGCTCTTCGCGCTGGCGCAGCAGACCTTCGCCGGCCAACCGGGCGGGGTGGCGGCCTTCATGGGCCTCTTCTTCGGCGTCACCGGCGCCATCACCTTGCTCGCTCCGCTGGTGTCCGGCCGCCTGCTGACCACCTTCGGCAGCACCCGCGCGCTCGTCGCTGGCCAGGTGTGGCTGCTGCTGGGCGCCGCGGCCTTCCTCGCCTTCCCCCTCTTCGGCGTGGTGGTGCTGCTCACGGGCGGAGACCGCGTCATCAAGCAGGCCCTCACCGCGCCGGCGCGCTCGCAGATCTTCGGCGCCATGCCTGCCAACCGCCGCGCCCAGGCAGGCGCCCTGCTGCGCGGGGTGCTCGCGGCCTTCTTCGGCGCGGTGGCCGCGCTGGTGCTCAAGGTCCTGCCTTCGACGTTGCCGGTGCAGTACCTGTCGATCGGCGCGGTGCTGCTGCTGTTGTTCCTGGTGGGGCTCACCGCGCGCAACCTGCGCAAGGCCTACCTCTCGGCGCTGCAGAGCTCGGTCGACACCAGCCGCGTCGATCTCGACGGCCCCGACTCGAAGCGACCGCTGTACCGCGAGCAGCTGTCCATGCTCGACGACGACCTGGCCAGCGGCGACGAGGGGAGGGCGCTGCTCGCGGTCTCGGTGCTCGGCACCGCGGCGCCCTCGACCACGCGGCCGCTGCTCCACCGAGCGCTCGGGCACGCGTCGGCCGAGGTGCAGGCGCTGGCGGCCATCACCCTGGGCAAGGCGGGCCAACCCGAAGACGCCACGCCGTTGATCGCGACGTTGACCCTGGCGAGTGAAGAGGCCGTGCGCGCCGCCTGCCTCGAGGCGTTGGCAGACCTCGGCGCGGTGGCCGCGCTCCCCGCCGTCACCCCGCTGTGCGAGGCGAGCGCTTCGGGCTTGCGGGCGCTGGCGCGGGTCTGCCGGGCGCGACTGCTCGAGGTGTCGGGCACTCCCGCGGCCGACGCGGAGCTGGCCGCCATCGAGGCGATGCTGACCTCCGACGACGACGGCGAGCGAGAGGCCGCGGCCTGGGCCATCGGTCGCATCCCGCTCCACACCTTCGACCTGCGGGAGCGCTTCGCCCCGTTGCTGCGGGACGGTTCGCTGGAGGTGCGACGGGCGGCCCTCGGCGCCTCCGCGCAGTTCGTCGACGAGGGCATCCTGCGGCAGCTGGTGTCTGCGCTGGAGGATCCGGCGACCTCCACCGCCGCCTTCGATGCCTTCACCCGCCTCGAGGACGAAGGCGTCACCGCCGTGGAGAAGGTGCTCACCTTCGCCTCGCCCGACCTGGTGTCGCGGGCGGCGGCGGCGCTGACGCAGGGCAGTGGCGAGCGCGCCACCGACGTGCTGCAGAAGTGGCTCGATCACGCAGCGCCGCAGGTGCGCTACCGGGCCGCGCGCGCGCTGGTGCAGCGGCGGCGCACCTCGACCTGGCACCCTCCCGGGGACGCGGTGCTGCTGCGCTTCATCCACGCCGAGCTCACCACCGGGTATCGCTACCACGCCGCCCTGGCCGGGCTGGCCACGCAGCTCGAGGCCGGCGACGCGGAGATGCGCTTCGTGGCGGGCGAGCTGCAGTCGCGCGCGCAGGAGACCGAGCGGCGGTTGTTGGCGCTGGTGGGCGTGGTGGCAGACCCGCGCATCGCCAGGCTTTCCCATCACCTGCGCGACGCCAGCCCCCAGGTGGCCGCGCGCGTGCTGGAGCTGGTGGAGCAGTCGCTGGACCCGCATCTGGCCGCGCTGGTGATGCCGTTTCTCGAGAGGCAGAGCGCGGAGAAGAAGGCGAAGATCGGCGTCGACCGGTTCCAGGTGCCGGCCACCTTCTCGGCCGACCCGCTGGCGGCCCTGCTGTCGCTGGGCGACGAACACCTCAAGCTGGTGGCCTACAGCTCCTTCAAGGGCAAGCTGGGTCACCTGCCCGCACTGACGAACGAGGAGGATGCCTTGCTCCGACTGGTCGAGAGAGTTCGCTTCTTACGCAGCGTGCCGGTGTTCAAGGAGCTCAGCCCCGAGGACCTGATGAAGCTGGCGGAGATCGCCACCTCGTCTCATCACCTGGCCGGCACCGTCATCTTCCGCGAGGGAGATCCGGGCGACATGTTGTGCATGGTGGTCAGCGGCCTGGTGGCGATCCGCGACGGGCAGACCATCATCGCGACGCAGAAGCCCAACGACTTCTTCGGCGAGTTGGCGCTGTTCGATCAAGAGCCGCGCTCGGCCGACGCGGTGGCCATCGAGGAGACCGTGTTGCTGGAGATCGGCGGGGCCGACCTCGACGCGGTGATGGAACGCCGCCCGGAGATCGCGAGGGAGATCATTCGCGTGCTGGCGCGGCGCCTGCGCAACACCACCAAGACGATGGTGGGCCGGATGAACCAGAAATAGGAAGAAGGGGACCCCTTTTCTCCCTCTCTCCCGAAGGGGGAGAGGGTCGGGGAGAGGGGAAAACCGCTTGAAGCTGCTACCTTCGCTCCGCAATGAACGCGCGGCACGCCCTCACGCTCGTGGTGCTCACCACCTGGCAGACGAGCGCATGGGCCGCTGACGGCGGCAAGGAACTCAAGCCGATGCTGAAACAGGACTACGTCGCGCCCCTCTTCGCCGACGGCCCCAGGCTCGACGACCCGGGCTTCGAGGCCTGGTTCAAGGCGCAGGGC
Source organism: Myxococcales bacterium (assembly GCA_009885595.1). Taxonomy (GTDB): domain Bacteria; phylum Myxococcota; class Myxococcia; order Myxococcales; family Myxococcaceae; genus Archangium_A. The sequence continues at coordinate 3,352 of VFKJ01000658.1, forward strand.
CCGGTGAAGCTGCCCTTCACCATCTGGCGAAAGCCGCGGCGCATCGGCGCCGTCGGCGTGCACACCACGGCGCCGGCGAAGGTGCTGCGCTTCAACGACGGCGCGCTGGGCGTGCCGCTCAACGAGCGGCTGCGGCAGGCCTGCGGTGACGCAGACCCGTGCCGCATCTGGCTTTCGGGGCGGCTGGGCGAATCGATGCCGCTGCCGGATCCGGATCCCTCCACCGCCTTCAGCGTGCACGCGGTGCACGAGGTGGTGCAGGGCGAGGGTCCTCACCGTGCGCAGTTCATCCGCGGGCCGGACTGCCTGGCCATTCGCGCTTTGAAGCCGCTGCACTGCGCGCGCGGGGCCCAGCGCTGCGAGGCCTGCAAGGCGGCGCTGGCGCAGCCCGCGGTGCCGAAGCTGCTCGACCTCTGTCCCTGGGGCGAGGCCGCGCGGCCGACCATCGAGGTCGAGCGCGAGGGAAAGAAGTCGTGGCGCGTGTTCGACGTGCTGCGCAGCTTCGCTGACGAGGCCGAGGCCCAAGCCTTCTCGCAGCGGCACGGCCTGACCGACGTCCAGCTGCGGTAGCCGCCTTCAATTGCACCCACGGTTGGACCCCTGGAGCTACACGCACGCGCAGATTCACTCGCCCGCAGATTGGGGCCACAGCCCCTTCCTCGACGACGCGCCCGCAGTGGCCCGGCGAATGCTGCACTTCGCCCACGAGGTGGCCATGCAGGAACCAGCGCCGCGCCGATGAAGGTCCCTCGCCCAGATACCTTTCGACGGGTCTATAAGCCTCTCTTCCCTTGCTCGGAGAAGACGCCATGGAGCTGGTCAAGCCGCTTGCCCGCCTGCTGTTGTTGTCCGTGCTCACACCCTGTCTCGCGCTCGCCGCACCGCCGAAGGCGACCGACTTCTCCGGCACCGCCGATCGGATCCTCGGTGACGTGCTGGGGGTGAAGGCCGGCGAGGTCGTCGCCATCGACGCCGAGCCCAGCGATCTGGCGATGGTCGAGGCGCTGTTCGTGGCGATCGGCCAGCGAGGGGCGCTCCCCCTCACCCGCATCGAGTGGCCGGAAATGCACAAGAAGTGGCTGCAGACCGTGCCCGAGGCCAACGACGCCACCCGCGCCGCGCTGGAAGCGAAGCTGATTCCGCTGGTCGACGTGCGCATCTTCATCGAGCGCGCCGACAACCCCGCGCTGTTCAAGGACATCGCGCCCACGCGCATCACCGCCTACGAGAAGACGCTCACCGCGCTGGGGGAGCAGCGCATGAAGCGCAAGACGCGCTCGGTGTGGCTGGGCAACGGGCTGACCCCCAGCAAGGCGAACGCGAAGCAGCTCGGCCTCACCGAGGCTGAGCTCAGCAACATCTTCTGGGCGGGCGTGGGCACCGACTACCGCGCGCTCTCTTCCCGCGCCGAGGCGGTGATGCGGGCGGTGCCTGAGACCAAGCAGTTGGTGATCACCACGCCCGGAGGGACGAACCTCAAGCTGCGGCTCAAGTCCAAGACGCTGGGCATCAGCGACGGGGTGATCACGCCCGAAGAGCTGAAGGAAGGCGGCGCGCGCTTGCTCACCTGGCTGCCCGCGGGTGAGGTCTATGCGCTGGTCGACCCCACCTCTGCCGAGGGGAAGATCGTGGTGACCCGCCACTTCTTCGAGGGCGAAGACGTGAAGGACCTCACCCTCACCATCGAGGGCGGGAAGGTCACCTCGATGACCGCGAAGCCGTCGAAGGCGTTCGATCGGCTCAAGCAGCTCTTCGACGCCGCGCCTGCGGGGAAGGAATCGCTCTCGGTGCTCGACTTCGGCGTCAACGCAGACGTGAAGGCGCCGAAGGGCAAGCAGCTGCTCTCCTTCGTGCCCGCGGGTGCGGTCACCTTCTTCGTCGGCCGCGACATCTGGGCGGGCGGCAAGAACAACACCACCTTCGACCTGACGCTCTTCCTCCCCGACTCGACGGTGACGGCCGACGGTCAGCTGGTGGTGGAGAAGGGCGAGCTGAAGGTCACCCCATAGCGGCCTGCTCAGCGCGCCCCTGCCTCGGTATTGATACCCCGCCAGCGTTTGTCGGCGTGCGTGGGCCCGTGCGACGTCAGCCCGACCGGTGCACCGAGCGTGCGCTCCACCCAGTCCGCGAAATCTGAGTCGGGAATCGGGGCCAGCGTGGGCCGCGCGTTCGCGACCGATCGAGCCAACGCAGCCTGCTGCGCGAGCCGCTCGGGCGAGCCTTCAGGCGCGGTCAGGGTGCGCAGCTCGAAGCCGTACCCCTCGACGAAGCGCGCCTGGCGTCGATCGACGTGGGTGAGCGCGAGCCAATCGACCCCGCCATTCGCCGCCAGCGCGTAGCGCAGGAGAATCGGGTCGAACCAGCCCACGCGAAACGCGCCCTGCCATCCTGCGCTCGAGTTGTGCGGCTCCGGCAGTCGCGCCGACAGCTCCTCCGACTCCGACGGGAGCGGCCCCGCACCGTGCCGGGTCAACGTGCTGCGCAACACGCCCACCCGCTCCACCTGATGCGGCGAATCACGCAGCCACTCCAGCGCGTGCCGCGCGGTGCAGGTGCTCCAGGTGGTGTGAGGGTGAAAGCCGTGATGCTCGTCGAGCAGAATTCCCTGCGCCCCCTCGAACACGAGGTCGTGCTCGCGATGTGCGTGCGCCACTTCGGCATCGGTCACCAGGCGCAACGGCAGCGCGCGCACCGCGTCCAACCAGCGCTGCGCCAGCTCGGGGTCCTGCAGCGCGGACCAGTCGCCGTCCTGCGCCACGTCCGATGGCAGCGATTGGAGCAGCCGCGCCCGAATGCGCTCGAGCTGCTCGCCCACGCCCGCACCGTGGAGCATGCCCATCCGCAGCGCGTCGTCGGGGTGGGCCAGCGCATCGCGCACGGTCTCGCCCACGCCCACGCCGCAGGTGCCGTGCTTCGATACGCGCTCCCTCAACCGCCCGGCGGCCTGATGAAACGGAGTCGTCACCAGGCAGCGAGGGTCCACCGTCAGGCGAGCCAGCGCATCGAAGACCCCGGCGCGCGCGAGGTAGTCCGCCTCGACCGCGAGCGCGGTGGGGTGCACCACCACGTGAGCAGCGAGATGGGTGCGCACGCCTTCGACGAAGGTCCCCGCGCCGAGCTGCGCGAAGG
>VFKJ01000962.1 GCA_009885595.1 Myxococcales bacterium
ACAGCATGCGCGAGGTGGTGTCGGCGGCGGCGGGCGAGCAGTCGCTCGACTCACTGGCCACCACCGGGAAGCTGCTCGACCTCGCGCGCCGCGCGCGTCACGAGCTGAACGCGAAGGGCCCCGCGGACTTCCTCGCCGCCCTCGCCCCCCGGTTCCCCGGGCCCTTCGCGCGCGACGGGCTGGTGCTCGCGTACCGCATCGTGCTCGCCGACGGGAAGGTGACCGAGAGAGAAGCGGGGGCCTTCAAGGCGCTCGCCTCGGCGCTGGGCGTCGAGCTGGCGGAGACGAAGGTGCTCGAGCAGCTCGCGACGCAGAGCGAGGCGGCGAGCCGGGGTGGTCACCGCGGGAGCTCCATCGAGGCCCTGCGCGCCCTGGAGGCGAAGGGGTGGAGGCTGATCAAGGGCGACCACTTCGACGCGGGCGTCATGCACACGCGCGAAGACGGCGGTGGGCTCTCGCTCGAGCTCGACTCCGGGGAATCAGTGCTGCACGTGCACGTCACCGGCGCCGACGGCAAGGGCCCGCACCTGGTGTGCTTCTTCGCAGACGTCTTGCCTGCGCTGCTGGCGGTGATCGACGGCCTCAAGGCCTCGCTGCAGCCGACCACGCTGGGCGAGACGCTGCCGGCGATCCGCGCGGTGTGCCCGGAGGTGTTCGTCGAGCACGAGGGCAAGTTCGCCAAGCTCTGACCTGCCTCCCTCTCCCCTGCGGGGGACCCTTCGACTTCGCTCAGGAGGTCGGGGAGAGGGCTACCCAAGAATGCCCCCGACCGCTCGCCCCCGCGTTCCGACCGCTCACCGCCTCCCCAGCCCGCGCGTGACTCAACCCCGGCACACTTCCGGGCATGCGCTCGCTGCTCGTCGCCGCACTCCTGGTGGCCGCCACCGACACGCCGTCCTTCGAGCTGCCTGCGCGGCTCGCGAAGCTGCTCGACGACGGCCAGTGGGACTCCACGCCCGCGCCCTTCCGGATCATCGCGCTCTCTCACCTCGCAGACGGCTGCGTGGCGCAAGCGCGTGCCAACCCAGCGCTGCTCGAAGAGAGCCGCGCCTGCGTGAAGTCCACCCTGCAGCGGGCGCTGGCGCTCAAGAAGTCCGCCGACGGCCTGGCTCTCTCTCACCTGAACCTCATCTACGGCGCGGTGGATCAGCTGGGCGACTGCGCCCAGCCGAAAGAGCACGAGCGGATCACGCGCGAGCTGGCGCGGCGGTCGCTCGCTGATCCGCTGCGGCACGCGGCCTCGTACGAAGGGGTGACGCTGCGCTGGCCGGCCGATCAGTCGGTGACGCTCGCGAGCCTGGCGCGCTTCGACGCCGCGCACGGCGGCGCGCTGCTGCAGGCGCCGCTCGACGGGTGGCGCGAGGTGATGGCGAAGCACCTCGACGCGAAGACCGGGCTGCCGAGGTCCGAGCTCACGGGCCGGGGCCCAGGCGCGAAGCACCCGCGCGGCTGCGCGCAGTCGTTCATCACGCGGTACTTGAGCGAGTCGGATCCCCAGCTCGCGGCGCAGTGGTGGGAGAAGTACCGCGAGCACTTCCTGGTGCGCGTCGGCGCGGTGGCGGGCTTCCGCGAGTGGCCGCGGGGGGTGGAGAGAAAGGGCGACGTGGACTCCGGGCCCATCATCGCGGGCATCGGTACCGCGGCGAGCGCGTTCGGCATCGCGGCGGCGAAGGCGCAGGGGGACGCGGCCCTGGCGGCGCAGCTCGAGGCGAGCGCGAGCGCGGTGATGGCGACGGGCGTGGGTGGCGAGGTGGCTGAGGGCGTGCTGGCGCAGGCGATCTCGTTCGAGGGGCGCTGGCACCAGGCACCCTGACCACCACGACAGGCCACCCGTTGTGGGATCGCAGCTGAGAAACCCTTCAACCCTGCTAGGGAGCCGCGAGGAGGCGTTGGTTCGGGTTCGGAAGAAGCTCGGCCCTTGGTTGAGATGATGATCACCTGGCTCGACCCGCAGCCCCTCGACTTGCCGGGCCTCTTTCCCAGTCCCTTCGACGATCTCGCGCCGCACTCGCTCGCCCAGCGCTGCGCCGAGCTGGTGAAGGCCGACCTGCGCACCGGGGTCATCGCGCCCGGGTTTCCCACCTCGGTCCTCACCCGCGCCGAGGGCGGCAAGATGTTCGGGGTCCTGGTGGTGAAGAGCGCCCAGGGGCGGGTGGGGTTCCTGCGCGCGGTCTCCGGTCAGGTGGAGCGCGCGTGGAACCTCGAGGGCTACGCGCCGCCGGTGTTCGATGGCGCGCTTCGAAGCTCCGCCGAGGGTCCCGCCGAGGTGGCGGTGAAGGGGCTGACCGCGCGCGTCGAGGTGGCACGCGTGGAGCCCACCTTGCTCGCAGCCCGTGGACTGCTGGCGTCTCTCGAGGCGCGCCACGACGAGCAGCGACGCGCGTTGAAGGAACGACACGCCGCGCAGAAGCGGGAACGACGCCGCGCGCGCGAGGCCACCACCGACACCGCCGAGCTTCACGCGCTCGATCAGCTCAGCCGGCGCGACGATCACGAACGACGCACGGCCGAGGCGGCGGCGCGCGTGGAACGAAGCGCCGCGCTCGCGAAGCTCGCTCCCCTCGAGCGCCGGCTGGCCGCCCTCGAGCGCCTGCGCCGCGTGGTCTCGCAGGAGACGATGCGCCGCATCTGGGACAGCTACCTGCTGACGAACTTCGCGGGCGAAAAGACCAGCCTGCGTGCGCTGTTCCCCGGCGGGGATCCTCCCTCGGGCGCCGCGGACTGCGCTGCGCCCAAGCTGCTCGACGCCGCGCGAAGCGCCGGGCTCACCCCGCTCGCCCTGGCAGAGTTCTGGTGGGGAGCGCCGCCGCCCGGTGGTGGCCGGGTGGAGGGCATGTTCTTCCCCGCGTGCAGAGAGAAGTGTGGGCCGGTGCTGCCGTTCCTCCTGCGCGGGCTCGAGACCGCGGCGCGCCAGACCTGGAAGCCCCGCGAGGTGCGCGACGACGAGCTCGCCATCGTTCACGAAGATCCGCGCTTCCTGGTGTTGAACAAGCCAGCCGGCCTGCTCTCCGTGCCCGCGCGCGACGAGACGGTCACCGACTCGTTGCTCGCCCGCGTGCAGCGTCGGTTTCCCGACGCGATGACCGTGCATCGGCTCGACCTCGACACCTCGGGGCTGTTGCTGGTCGCCCTCGACGAGGAGATGTACCGCTGGCTGCAGGCGCAGTTCCTCTCCAGAGAAGTGCAGAAGCGCTACCTCGCGGTGCTCGAGGGCAACGTGGCGAAGGACGAGGGCGTGATCGAACTCCCCTTGCGGGTGGACCTCGATCAACGGCCGCGCCAGCTGGTCGACTTCGAGCACGGCAAGCCCGCGCTCACCCGCTTTGAGGTGTTGACGCGCGAGGCAGGCCGCACGCGGGTGGCGTTCTTTCCGCTCACGGGACGGACCCACCAGCTGCGCGTGCACGCCGCGCATCAACTCGGCCTGGGGACACCCATCGTGGGAGACCGGCTGTACGGTTCTCCCGCCGACCGGCTGCTCCTGCACGCCGAGGGGTTGTGCTTCCGCCACCCGGTGACTTCAGCGGCGCTCGAGCTGGAATCTCCGGCGCCGTTTTGACCCGAGGAGTGGTAGCTCACGCCGCATGCGCTTCCTCCTCGTGGGCCTGGCGTGCCTCGTCGTCGGCATCGGCCTGACTGAATACAACCGCCGCCACGCCAGCAAGTCGGACACCACCACCGAGCCCACCGAGCCGACCACTCCGGACGGGAAGAGGAAGCCGAAACACCCCAAGGCGGTGGCCACCCTGCTCGAGACCGACGCCGCGGGCACCGACGCGCCGACGGCGTCACCTGAGCTCGCGGCGCTGCTCTCCGTTCCCGAGGGCGGGGCCTTGGCCGGCTTCGCGCCGATCGCCGGCGGCACCTTCGCGGCACGCGAGCTGCGTGGGGGCTTCGGCGCGGCGCTGTTCGTGATGGAAGTGAATGGAAAGAGCGGGCTGGTGCGCGCGAGCCCGGGGGAGCAGCCGAAGTTGCTCTTCTCGCGCAACGGCACCATCGGCGCGCTCTCCGTCGACGGGAGCACGGTGTTCTTCAGCGAGGGCGGGCTGGTGGGCTCGACCCACGCGCGCGGTGGTGAGCCCGTGGCGGTGCGGGCGCGCTTCAAGAACGCGACCGTGACGAGCCTGGCGTCGTCAGGCGACCTGGTGGTGGTGACGCTGATGCCGACGGGCGTCGACCCGCTCTCGACGGATCCGGTGGGCGCCGTGGCGGCGATCTCCAGCGAGGGCGAGGTGACGTTGATCGCGCAGGAGCAGGTGCGGCCGCGCGCGGCGTACACGGATGGCAAGGACGCGTTCTGGATCGCGGGCTTTCCTTCGGGGCTCTACCGCGGCGCGCTCGATGGTGCGTTCAGCTCGCAGCTCTCCGACAAGGCCGAGGAGCCGATCGCGCTCGATGGTGACGGGGTGTTCTTCCGCTCGCCGCAGGGCACGGGGCCCGAGCTGCGGCGCGTCGGTCGCGCGGGCGGGAACATGCAGACGCTGGCGACGGCCGACCTCGGCTTCCTGGTGGCCTCGAGCGGGCTGGTGCGTTTCGCGACCCTGGGCGCGGGGCCGAAGTTGATGGAGGTGACCGTGGGCGCCGAGCCGACCGAGGTGCTGGCGATCGCGGGCAGTCCGCGCGGGCTGGCGCTGGGTGGCACCACCTTGTTCCTGCTGACCACTTCGGACGACGGCAAGACGGTGCTGCTCGCAAAGTAAGCTCTCCCTCTCCCCCGCGGGGGAGAGGGTCGGGGAGAGGGCTTACCGGCCTCTGTTCCCGACGTCAGGCGCCCAGCGCGTCGGCGAAGCGGGCGGCCGCACGAGGCTCGTGACGAAAGAAGAGCTCGGGTTCGACGAGCTCCAGCTCCATCAGGTGCAGCTTCCCTTCCCAACTCACCGCGTCGACGCGGCCGTAGCAGGTGCCGGGGGCGGAGCTCTGCAGCAGCACGGTCGCCTCTTCGATCTCCCGTGGTGAGGCCGGGTGCGGCGCTGACTCCCCGCCATACTCGTGCTGCACGCGCCACTCGTTTGGCTTCGGGCGCTTGCGCACCGCGTGGCTGAAGACGCCTCCGAAGAAGACGAAGGAGAGCTCTCCTGCCGCGATGGAGGGGATGAACGGCTGCAGCAACCAGGGCTCGCTGTCGGAAGGCGTACCGAGCTCTGCGAGCACGCGCGCTGCGTCGGCCGCGTCGAAGCGCCGCGCGCCCACGGCGTTCGCGGTGAAGGCCGGCTTGAGCACCGCGCGTTTCCAGCCGCGCTCGGTGAGCAACTGAGGCACGCGGTGAAGCTCGGCAGGGGCCAACTGCTCGGTGGGGACGACGCAGACTCCCGCGGCTTGAAGGCGCGGGAGATAGGTCTTGTCCGCGAACGCGAGCAACTGCGCGGGCGCGTTCACCACCCGCGACTTCACGGCGCGGAGCTTCTCGAGGAAGGAACGGAACTGCGCGCGGTGGTTGAACCAGTCCCAGGGCGTTCGCATCACCACGAGGTCGAACGCGTTCAGCTGTTCCAACGTGCACTCGGTCCAGATCAACGGAAGGACGGTGTGCCCGCGGTGGCGGAGTTCGTCGGCCGCGAGGCGATCGTCTTCGTAGAGGTCGGCGAAGCGGGTGGCGGTGAGGAAGGCGATGCGCACGGAAAATGGCTTAGCACTACCCCTCTCCCCGACCCGCTCCCCCGCGGGGGAGAGGGAGACAGGTGCTACGGTGGCCCCTCGTGCGTGCGCTTCGCTTCGACGTCTTTGGCGGGCCCGAGGTCCTGAAGGTCGAGGACGTGGAGACGCCCTCGCCCCATGCGGGCCAGGTGCTGGTGCAGATCCACGCCGGAGGCCTCAACTTCGCGGACACCGAGCGGCGGCGTGGCCTGTATTCGAGCGACACCCCGCTGCCGGACACCTCAGGCTTCGAAGGCGCCGGCGTGGTGTTCGCCCTCGGCCAGGGCGTGGACGAGGCGTGGCTCAAGCGCCGCGTCGCCTTCATCGCCCCGCGCGCGCACGCCGAGTTCTGCGTCGTGCCCGTGGGGAAGTTGATTCCCCTTCCGGACTCGGTCGACTTCATCACCGGCGCCGCGTTCCCCGTGCAAGCGCTCACCGCGTGGCACGTGCTGCACACCCTGGGGCACGTGAAGGCCAAAGAGACCGTGCTCGTGCACAGCGCCGCCGGGGGCGTGGGACAGCTGCTGGTGCAGCTCGCGCAAGAGGCTGGGGCTCGCGTCATCGGCTCCGTCTCGCGGGACGCGAAGCAGGAACGCACGCGGGCCGACGCGGTGCTCACCCGCGGGCCAGGCTTCGTCGAGCGGCTGAGGGAACTGGCTCCCGATGGGGTGGACTTGCTGCTCGAGGGCATCGGCGCCGAGGTGGCGGGCGAGGCGCTGCAGTGTCTGCGACCCCTCGGCCGATGGGTGACGTTCGGGACCGCGTCGGGTCCTCCGGCGCCCCTCGCCCTGGAGGCGCTGTATGAGAAGTCGATCAGCGTCGCCGCGTTCTGGCTTCGCACGGACTTGCCAACGGAGATCGCCGCGCAAGCCGCTCGGGAGATCGTCGCGCGGGTCGATGACGGGAGCTTGCAGCTCGAGATTACGACCGGTCCGCTCGAGGACGCCGCGAGGGCGCATCGGCGACTCGAGGGTGGGCTCACCACCGGCAAGTGGGTGCTGCGGATCCAGTGAGACAGACGACGGATCTCGCGGGTGGTAGAGCGCGGCCATGCGACTCCACCTGGTTTTCCTCGCCGCCGTGTTCGCTGCCTGCCCCGCTGAGAAGGCCACCCCGGAAGTGAAGGCCGCCCCGCCGGTGGCGCCCACGCGCACCGGCAAGGTGACGCTGCTCATCACCGGCCACGAGTCGGGCCTGCTCGTCGACCGGGCCCCGCGCCTGCTCGCGCAGTGGAAGGCCGAAGAAGGCTGGCCCGACGTCCTCGCCTTCTCGACCGGTGACTCGTTCTCCGGCGCGGCGATCTCGTCGCACTTCATGGGCGCGTCCACCGCCGAGGTGATGAAGGCGCTGCAGTACAAGGCCTCCGCGCTGGGCAACCACGACCTCGACCTCGGCTTCGACACCCTGCAGAGCTTCCGCGAGGCGTCCGGCGTCACCCTGCTGGCCGGAAACCTCGAGGACAAGGCCGGCGCCGAGAAGCCGCTCGGGCTGGCCCCGTCGCTCTTCGTCACCCGCGAAGGCGTGAAGGTCGGCGTGATCGGCTTCACCAGCGCCAAGACCATCGCCACCACCGTCTCCGGCCGCGCCTCGAGCCTCGAGCTCAAGCCGCTGGAGTCCTCCGTGGGCCCCGCGCTCGAGTCGCTGCAGAAGAGCTCGCCCGACGTGGTGATCGCCCTCATCGACGACTGCTTCGTGACCTTGCAGAAGGTGCTCGCCACCCGCGCCGACTGGAAGGTCGACCTGGTGGTCGGCACGCGCTGCGAAGGCGACCAGGAATACGTGAAGGGTCCCACCAGGTACTTCTCCGTCGGTGACGATCTCACCCACTACGTCTCCGCCGCGTTCGCGCTGAACCCCGACGGCAGCAAGACGCTCACCGCCAGCCGCAAGGAGAGCTCGACGAAGGGCGCGGAAGACGCCGATCTGCTCGCGCTGCGCGAGCGCTGGCAGAAGAAGCTCGACCTCGAGCTGGGCACGAAGATCGGCTTCACCAAGACCGGCTTCAAGGAAGACGCGCCGCAGCTGCGCACCCTGGTCGCCACCGCGCTGATGCAGGAGTCGAAGGCCGACGCCGCCCTGCTCAACCTGAAGGGCATTCGCGCCGCCCTGCCCAAAGGCGACATTACCGCCGCCAGCGTCTACTCGCTCATTCCCTTCGAGAACGCCGTCGTCACCGTGAAGGTGAAGGGCGAGGTGATCACCAAGCTGAAGACCCACCCCGAGGCCTTCATGGTGGTGGGCCCCGGCAAGCTCGACCCCGACAAGGACTACGTGCTGGCCACCACCGAATACATCTACTTCGGCGGTGACGGCCTGGGCCTCGACGTGGTGGCGCCTGAGCTCGAGCTCACCGGCCAGGTCTGGCAGACGCCGGTGATCGCGTGGCTGACCAAGCAGGGCTCCAGCCAGAAGAAGCCGCTGGAGAAGCTGCTCAAGTAGTCACTTCGGCGCGGGCCACATCGACTCGAGCGGCTTCTTCTCGTCGCACTTCTTGCCCTTCGTCCACTCGATCAGCGCGCTCTGCCAGGACACCTTGGTCTGGGTGGGCGCCTTGTCCGCCTCGTGGAGCTTGAAGCCGTCGCCGCCGAGGTAGAGGTAATCGGTGGTCGCCAGCGTGTACGTCTTCTTCGGATCGAGGTCGGCGCCCCTGGCGTCGGTGAAGCCCTCGCCCTTCGGGTGCAGGCCGGCGAAGCGCGCCTCGGTGTTGGCGGCCGCCGCGAGCAACTGCTCGCCGGTGAGCTCGAGGGTGACGATCTCATTCTCGAACGGCACCAGGTCCCAGATGGTGGCGCTGGTGATGGCCCCGGGAGGCAGGCCCTGGCGCACGCCCTTGCGGTTGAGCAGCGCGAAGTCCGTCTTGAAGCGCTCCTTGAGGGAGGTGGTGAGCCACGCGCTCATCAGCGCGGACTCCTGCTCGAGCCCCGTCGCGGTGAAGCCGATGGGCGCCCCCAGCGCGTCGTCGAGCTTCTTCTTCCAGCCCGCGATGACGGCGGCGAGCGCGGGGTCGGGCGTGGAAGGCGCCACCACCGGCACCAGCGACGGCTCGACCTTCACCACCCGCTGCGCGAGCGGCTTGAGCACGTCGACCGTCACCTTCACCTTCGCGTAGTCGTTCCAGTGGCGGCCCGGGTACACCAGCCGGGTGGCGCCCACGGTCTGGGGGTACTCGCCCTCGCAGTCGCGGCCCGCGATGAAGGCGGGCGCCCACTGCGGGTGAGTCTCCAGCAAGTTCGGCACGTCCTGCAGGCAACCGTCGGTCACGATGGCGATCACCTCGGCGCCCTGCGCGCGCGCCGCGGGGATCACCTCGTCCAACACGCCGTCGTCACCCACGAGCTCGAGGCCCGCCATCCGCCCGGGCATGGGCGTCCGGGTGGCCTTGCGCGCGGCGAGCCCGATGACGGCCACCTTCACGCCCTTCCGCTCCACCATCACCCAGGGCTTGAGGGCCAGGGCGGCGCCGTTCTCGTCCTTCGCCTTCAGGTTCGCCGCGAGGTAGGGGAAGCCGGCCGCCCTGGTGTTCGCGAGGAACTGCTCGCGCTGCCAATCGAGCTCGCGGTTTCCGAACGCCGACGCGGCGTAGCCCATCTGGCGCATCACCTCGGCCGTGGACGCGCCCTTGAAGTAGCTCGAGATGCTCTGGCCGTTCGCGTTGTCACCGGTGGAGAGCGCGATGGTCTTGCCGTCGGCGCACGCGCCGGCGTCGCGCTCGACGCAGTGGCCTTCATCGGTGAGCCAGCGGCCCAGCACCTCAGCGGCGCCGCCGCGGGCGCCGTTCGCCTCGGGGGTGGGGAGCAGGTAGCCGTTCTCCGCGCCGGTCACGAGGAAGGTGAGCTCGACTTCCTTCGAGGGCACCGAGGCATCGACCGCCGCGGCGCCGTGCACCTCGGGCTCGGCCGGGGGTGTGTCCTTCTTGCAGGCGAAGAGAGACCCGAGCACCACGGTCGCGACGAGCAGGCGAGAGCGCATGCGGATCGTCTAGCAGGCCGGTGAAAAAGAGCACGTCAGCCCCGCATGAGGATGGGGTTGGGGTTCGCAGCTGATCACGTGCCCCCCTTTTCCGGGCAACGGGCTTCCCCGCCGGCCCGCGCGGGTGTCGAATGGCGCCGAGGCTTTCCATGACGCACCACTTCGTCGTGTGCATCGAGTTTCGGGAACCGACCTACGAGGCGTTCAACGCGCCGCGCGAAGCGCCCTACACCTGGACGCTCAAGGACGTGGTGGCCAGCGATGAAGACGAAGCGCGCGCGATGGCGGTGAGCCAGTTTCGTTCACTGGCGGCGCTCTCCGGGGTCGGGTGGGTGCGGGAGATTGAGGCGGTGCGGGTGAGCGAGCCCTGACGAGTGAAGAGCCTCGTGGTGGTGTGCCTGCTCGTGGCGGGCTGCCAGTGCCGTAAGTCCTTCGAGCCGCCCATGGACACGGTGCTGCTCCCGATTCCGGATCGTCAGTGGGCGGAAGGCGCGCCTGACGAGGGCTGGTGCGGAGAGACGAGCATTCAGATGGTGGCGCTGCACTACGGCGCCTGGGTGCCGCAGCCGAGGATCAACGCGCTGGGGAAACCGGCTCACGTCGATCTCTGGGAAGAGGACGTGCCCACCGCGCTGGACGCCCTGGGCCTCGAGTACGAGCGGGCGAGGACCAGCAAGCTCGACGAGTTCTTCGGGTGGATCGTCGGGGAAGTGCGCCGCGGGCATCCGGTGATCGTGGGCGCGAAGGTGTTTCCCTCGGTTCATCCCGAGTGGGACGTCGACCACCTCATGCCGGTGGTGGGCTTTTCTCCCCGCGGGCTCATGTTCAACACCAACCAGGAGCCTGGGCAGGTGGAGCTCTCGTGGGCGGCGCTCGGCTCTCC
>VFKJ01000690.1 GCA_009885595.1 Myxococcales bacterium
CACCGGCATGTTCGCCTTCGGGTCGAACACCTTGGCGGTGTGGCAGTCGTCGCAGCCGCCGAAGCGCACCAGGTACTCACCCCGGCTGACCTGCTCCTTGGTGTACTTGCTGACGGGCGCGGTGCCCTTCACCACCGGCTTGAGCGTGAACTGCGGCATGGCCATGGGAGGCGGCGCGCCCTCCGGTGGCCGGGGCTGCTCCGCTGGCAAAGGCGGCGGCGCGGCGAGGGCGGTTGAGACGAAGGACAGCGAGGCGATGAAGACGAGTTGACGGTGCATGTGGTTCCCCCTGTGTTGCCATCGGCTGATAACCACCCAGCGCTGCGGGCGACCGCCCCGGTCAGGGGGAAGGCTGGCCAAACGGCGAAAAGCCCCCTCCCGGCCGACGCGCCAGGAGAGGGCCTTCGTGCTGTCGGACTGGCGAGGCTTCTCCTTCTTCGCCGGGGCGCGTCAGGGAGCCATCATCATCGAGTTCGCCTTCATCACCGCCTTCAACGCGGGCTCGTGAGTCGGCGGGACTGATGACGCTGGCCGGTGTCGCTGCTCCCAGGCAGCCATCGCGGTGACGCCTGCCGAGCTCATCGCTCTCCCTCCCGCAAGACAGAGCCCCCTCCCGGCCGCGCCAGGAGAGGGCTCGTTCGCCGCCTCGAGAGGAGCTGGCTTACTTCTTCGCCGGGGCGGCCTTCGCGGCCGGAGCGGCTTCCTTCTTCACCAGCTCAGCCTCGACGGAGACCTTCACGTCCTCGCCGACCAGCATGCCGCCGGCCTCGAGCGCCTTGTTCCAGGCAAGGCCGTAGTCCTTGCGGTTCACGGAGGTGGTGCCCGAGAAGCCGCGCGCCTTGGCGCCGCTGAACGGGTTCACCACCTCAGGGGTCAGCTCGCCGTCGAGCACCACCGACTTGGTCACGCCGTGCATGGTCAGGTCGCCGGTGACCTTGAGCTTGGTGCCCTCGCCCTTCTCGATCCTGGTCGACTTGAAGGTGAGCGCCGGGAACTTCTCCACGTCGAAGAAGTCCGCGCTGCGCAGGTGATCGTCACGCTTGGCCTGCTTGGTGTTGATGCCCTTGAGATCGATCGAGGCCTCGATCTTCGACTTGGTGACGTCCTTGTCGTCGACCTCGACCTTGCCGGTGACGTCGCCCAGCGTGCCGTTCACGTTGGAGACCATCATGTGCTTGACCGAGAAGTTGCCCGCCGCGTGCGCGGCGTCGATCTCCCAGGTGGTGGCGAGGGCAAAGGAAGAGAGGGTGAGCGCGGCAGACAGCATCAGCTTGGTCATGGGGTTCCTTGGGAAGTGAGTTGGGTGGTTGCCTACGGAGGCGTACACACAGCAAGCACGCTGCCACGACTCAACGTCCTGAAACTTGGGCGCACTACGCTTTTGAGACGGTGTCCATGGCTCTCATTTTGAGCTGCTGCCTCTCAAGATGAACTCGGGGCGGGATGGCAGGCCCTCTCCCCCGCGGGGAGAGGGAGCGTGAGTCAGGCGACCTTCGCCTTCATGTTCCCGGCCGCCCCCTGGCGCTCGTGCTCCCGCTCGTCGAGCCAGATGACCAGGGGGCTGGCGATGTAGACCGACGAGTAGGTGCCCACCACGATGCCCAGCAGCATGGCCGCGGCGAAGTCGAAGATCTCGCCCACGCCGTAGACCAGCAGGCCGACGAGCGAGAGCGCCGTCACCCCTGAGGTGAGGATGGTGCGGGCCAGGGTGTCGTTGACGGCGATGTTGATGATCTCCGGCAGCGGCTTGCCCTTGTACTTGACCATCTCCTCGCGGATGCGGTCGTAGATCACGATGGTGTCGTTGATGGAGTAGCCGATCACCGTCAGCAGCACGGCGATCGAGGTGAGGTTGAACTCCCGCCTGGTCACCAGGAAGTAGCCGGCCACCATGATCACGTCGTGCAGCATCGCCAGCAGCGCGCCGGGGCCGAACTTCAGGTCGAACCGGAACGCGATGTAGATGAGGATGAAGAGCATCGCCCAGATGAGCGCCATCAGGCCCTTGTTGCGCAGCTGCTTGCCGACCTGCGGACCGACGTAGTCGGTGCGGCGCACCTCGAACTGCGCGTCGGACATGCCCGTCTTGAGCGCCTGGGTGACCCGGGCGGCCATGCCTTCGGCCTTCACCTGGTAGTCGTTCTCGCCCAGCTTGGTGACGTCGGTGACGCCGGTGCCGGACGCGATCACCGCGGCCTTGATGGTGGCGGGGTCGACCGGCGCCTTGTAGCGGACGTTGATGATGCCGGTGTCGAGGTTCTTCGTGAGCGAGCTGACCTCGCCCAGGCCACGCACCGCCGCCTCGGCCGCCTTCTCGCTCTCTTCGGTGAGCTGGGTGACGCCGCCCATGCGCAGGATGAAGTTGCTCTCTTCCGCGGCGCCGATGCCCTGCACCTGCGGCTCCTGCAGGCCGCCCTTCACGGCGCCCTCGCGCACCTGCTCGGCGGTGACGTTGGCCGAGGCGAACTTCACCTCGACCAGGGTGCCGCCGGCGAAGTCGACCCCTAA
>VFKJ01001019.1 GCA_009885595.1 Myxococcales bacterium
CGAGCAGCAATGCCTCACCTGGCGACAGCGGCTCAAGCACGACCCCGCGCGCCTGCGGCGCACCCACGGCGACTTCCACCCCTTCAACCTCGTCTTCCCGGAGGGCCGGGCGATGCCCACCCTGCTCGACACCAGCCGCGGCTCGCAGGGCGATCCGGCCGATGACGTCACCTGCCTCGCCCTCAACTTCCTCTTCTTCGGCCTGGAGCGGCGCGAGCTGTGGAAGCCGGGCCTGGGTCAGCTGTGGCGCCGCTTCTGGGAGCGCTACCTGGCGGGCGGCGACGACGGCGTGCTCGAGGTGGCCGCCCCCTTCCTCGCGTGGCGCGTGCTCGTGCTGTGCAACCCCACCTGGTACCCGCACCTGCGCGAAGCCGATCGCGACCGGCTGCTGCGCTTCGCGGAGCGCGTGCTGGCCTCACCCCGCTTCGACCCCGCCTGGGGCGCGCAGGTGATGTCATGACCGGGCTGGTGGTGTGGTTCACCGGGCTGCCGTCGTCAGGCAAGTCGACCCTGGCGGCGAAGGTGGCCGCCGAGCTGGGAGACCACGCGCACGTGGTGACGCTCGACGGCGACGAGGTGCGCGACGCGCTGCGGCCTGTGCGCGGTTACACCGACGAAGAGCGCGACGCCTTCTACGAGACCCTCTCGCGCCTCGCCGGCCTGCTGGCCCGCCAGGGCTGCGTGGTGCTGGTGCCCGCCACCGCGAACCTCCGGTCCTTCCGCGAACGCGCCCGCCACCTCGCCCCTTCGTACTTCGAGGTGTACGTCGACACGCCACCCGAGGAGTGCCGCCGGCGCGACGGCAAGGGGCTCTACGCTCGGGCCGAGGCGAAGCTCCCCGGCGCGGGCGTGGTCTTCGAGCTCCCGGAGGACCCCGATCTGGTGATCAGACCCGAGGATCAGGGCGCGCCAGCCCGGGTGGCGGCGGCGGTCTTCGCGTTCCAGCGCTCGGTGAACTGAGCCTGACGCCCGCGCACGGCGTTCGCCCCGGGGGGGCACCCCGAGCGGCAACTGGCGCAACTTCCTCGCCGGGGGTGGGTTGGTCAGCCCTGTGCAGAGAGTTCGAAGGCGATGACCGCGCCGCTCGACGTACCCAGGACGCCCCGAAAAACGTGCACAGGTGCAGTGGCCACAGGACGATCTGAATGAATCGCTCGGCGTGGGTGAGGCTCGGACTCTTTCTGGTCGCCCTGGCAGTGGCGGTGACGCTCTGGTTCCGCGTGCTCAGGGTGCAGGGCGACTCCCAGGTCGTCACCTACACCGAGCTGCTCAAGGCGGTCGACGACGGCAAGGTGAAGGAGGTGCTGCTCGAGAACGAGCGGGTGCTCGCGCGCCTCAAGGAGGACAAGGGCGGGCGCGACCAGTCGCTGGTCGCCTCCCGGCTCCCCAACATGGACGAGCGTGAGCTGATCACCCGGCTGGAGGAGCAGGGGGTCGCCATCTCGGGGCGCATCGAGCAGAGCAGCTTCTGGCCGGCGGTGCTCTCGTCGATCCTCCCGCTGGTGATGCTGTTCTTCCTCTTCCGCGCGGTGGGCGGAATGCTGAGCGGCGGCGCCGCGGGCCGGGCGAGGCCCATGAGCTTCGGCAAGAGCCAGGCGAAGATCTTCGACCGCTCCAGCGAGAACAAGACCACCTTCGTGGACGTGGCCGGCGTCGACGAGGCGAAGAACGAGCTCATCGAGGTGGTGAACTACTTGAAGGACCCGGAGAAATACAAAGCCGTGGGCGCGCGCGTGCCCAAGGGCGTGCTGCTGGTGGGCGCGCCGGGCACGGGCAAGACGCTGCTGGCGCGCGCGGTCGCGGGCGAGGCGGGCGTGCCGTTCTTCTCGATGTCGGGCTCGGAGTTCGTCGAGATGTTCGTGGGCGTCGGCGCCAGCCGCGTGCGCGACCTCTTCACCCAGGCCAAGGAGCGCGCCCCCTGCATCGTCTTCATCGACGAGCTCGACGCGGTGGGCAAGACGCGCGCGGGTGGCGGCGTGTTCGCGGCCAACGAGGAGCGCGAGCAGACGCTCAACCAGTTGCTGGTGGAGATGGACGGCTTCGACGCCAGCGTGGGCATCGTCATCATGGCCGCCACCAATCGGCCCGAGGTGCTCGACAAGGCGCTGATGCGCGCGGGCCGGTTCGATCGCCAGGTGCTGGTCGATCGCCCCGACGTGCGCGGGCGCGAGGCGATCCTCCAGGTGCACGCCAAGCGCCTCACCCTCGAGGGGGTGGACCTGAAGCTGGTGGCGCAGCGCACGCCCGGCATGGTGGGGGCGGATCTCGCCAACGTGGTCAACGAGGCGGCGCTGGCCTGCGCGCGGCGCGACGCGAAGAAGGTCGAGCAGCGCGACTTCGAAGAGGCGATCGATCGCCTGCAGCTGGGCCTGCGCAAGGACGGCCGGGTGATGAACGAGTCCGAGCGGCGCCGGGTCGCCTGGCACGAGTCGGGGCACGCCCTGGTCGCGCTCTCGGTGAAGCACGCCGACCCCGTGCACCGGGTGACCATCATTCCCCGCAGCATCGGCGCGCTGGGGGCGACCTTGCAGCTGCCCACCGAAGATCGCTACCTGATGACCGAGGAAGAGCTGCGCGACACCCTGGCGGTGTTGATGGGCGGCCGGACCGCAGAGGAGATCGTCTTCGGCGGGGTGTCGACCGGCGCGCAGAACGATCTCGAGCGGGCCAGCGAGCTGGCGCGGCAGATGGTGTGCCGCTTCGGGATGTCGTCGCTGGGCCCGCAGAGCTTCGGGCGGCCGGGCGGCTCGCAGTTCCTGGGGGGCGCGGTCTCGTTCGAGGAAAGAAACTTCAGCGAGGCGACCGCCCAGGCGATCGATCACGAGGTGCGCGCGCTGCTCGACGCCGCGCACCGCACCGCGCACAACGCGCTGAGCGCGCGCAGGGCGGTGCTCGACGCCATCGCCGGCGAGCTGTTGGTGAAGGAGACCCTGGAGCGCGACGTGCTCGAGGCGATGGTGCGGCCGGTACCGATTGCGCCCGAGGGCGCCCGCGCCTGAGCTGTCTCCCTCTCCTCCTGCGGAGGAGAGGGTCGGGGAGAGTAGGCGAGCACGGGTGCACTTCGGGGCGTCTCTGTCCTCGGCCCGTCACCTACGCGCGCACCTGAAGCTCCGCCGCCCGCCGCAGCTCGAACTGGAGCGTCGGCTGCTGCTCCATGGGCAACCAGGTGAGCAGCCGCAGCAGGTCGCTCGAGGTCACCAGCCCCACCAGCACGTTCTGCGCGGTCACCACCGGGATGGCGTCGATCTTCGCGTCGACCATGGTGCGCGCGAGCTCGGCCACCGCCACGTTCGGGCTGGCGGACACCGGCGCCAGCGACATCACCTCGCCCACCGTCACCTTCGGGTAGACGAAGTGCCCGTCCTTCGCGCGGCCGATCGCCAGCAGCAGCTCGCGCTCGGAGAGAATGCCCGAGAGCTTCTGGCCCGACACCACCGGAAGGTGCCGCAGCGCGCGGTCCAGCATGATGCGGTGGGCGGCCTCCAGGGAGAGCTCCGGGGGGACCGTGACGACCTCGAGGCTCGCCAGCTCGTCTGCTTGCATGTCATCCTCCGTGGGCCTGCGTCATGAGCTCTGGCGGCCGGCGCGGCTCGCAGATCGCGCCCAGCGTCGAAACCACCTCTTCCCCCGCCACCTCGGGCACGCGGCGCCCGCGCTGGTGCTGGGCCGCGCGCGCGACGTCGTTGAGGGAGAGCAGCCCGATGAGCCTCTCCTTCGCGTCGATCACCGGCAACCGGCGCACCCGCTTGCTGCGCATCAGCGCTTCCGCCATGCCGAGGCGATCGTCCTGCCGCACCGCCGCCACCGCCCTGGTCATCACCTCGTCGACGACGATCTGCCAGAGCGCCACGCCGCGCGTGTACGCGGCCATGCACAGGTCGCGGTCGGTGATGATGCCCGCCAACTTTCCGTCAGCCTCGAGCACCACCACGCAGCCGATGTCCAATTCCCACATCAACTGCGCGGCCCGGTTCGCGGTATCGCTCACCAGACAAGTCACTGCAGGGCGCGACATGATCTGTTCGACTTTCATCGTTTCTCCTCGAGAGTGGTGGTTTGAGCGAAGTGCGCAGTCGCGACCGACACCAGGCCGGTCGCTGTCGCACGACTGCGACGACGCGCACGAACTGCGTGCAGCTGATCAGGGAAGAACGAGTGCTTCCCGAAACGCGCGCACCGCGATCAGGGCGCCGGCGACCGTGCGGTGCGAGGCGGGCGTCACCTTCCGGCCGACCAGCTCGGCGATGCGCGCCTGCAG
>VFKJ01000528.1 GCA_009885595.1 Myxococcales bacterium
CGCGCTGCCCATCATCGAGACGCAGGCAGGCGACGTGTCGGCGTACATCCCGACGAACGTGATCAGCATCACCGACGGGCAGATCTTCCTCGAGACCGACCTCTTCTTCGCCGGCGTCCGCCCGGCGATCAACGTGGGCCTCTCGGTGTCGCGCGTCGGCTCGGCCGCGCAGGTGAAGGCGATGAAGCAGGTCGCCGGCTCGATGAAGCTCGACCTCGCGCAGTACCGCGAGCTGGCGGCCTTCGCGCAGTTCGGTTCTGACCTCGACAAGGCGACCCAGGACATTCTGGCCCGCGGCGCGCGCCTCACCGAGCTGCTCAAGCAGCCCCAGTACGAGCCGCTGCCGGTGGCGCGGCAGTGCATGCAGATCTACGCGGCCATGAACAAGGACGACGCGGGCAAGCGCGGGTGGCTGCGCGAGATCCCCGTGGTGGACATCTCGCGTTGGGCCAAGGAGTTCCTCGAGTTCTGCGCCGCGAAGTTCCCGCAGATCGAGAAGCGCCTCGCCACCGACCTCAAGTTCCCCGAGGTCAACAAGGCGGCCTCCGACCCCGAGCTGAACAAGGCGATCACCGAGTTCAACGCGGTGTTCGTCAAGACGCCGGGCGCGAAGCTCTAAACGCCGGTCTTCGCCCCGCTGCTGATGGGGCGAATTTCTTTGGTGCCAGCGCGGGCGCGGCGGAATAACACCGCCGCATGCGCCTGCTCGTCATCGCCTCCATCCTCGCCGCGTCCCTCTGCGGCTGCGCGCTCCGGCCGCGGTACGCCGACTTCGTCACCTCGACCACCGCGGGCAAGCAAGCCACCTTCGTGGTGACCGACGCGGCCACCAACCAGCCGGTGCCGGGCGCGAAGGTGGAGGTGAGTGAAGGAAAGAACCGGCTCATCGTCACCACCGCGGCCGACGGCACCTTCACCCTTCCGGTGGAGAAGAAGTACGTCGATGAGAACCCGGTGATGGTGGTGACGCTGCCCAGGGGCTTCGAGGCGTACCGGGTGGCCCTCGCGCCGGCGGTGGTGCTGGCGCCGCCCGCCGCTGAGCCCACCCTCAGCACCCCGCCGCAGGGCCCGCCGCCCCCGCCGCTCGAGACGCAGGACGCCGGGGTCCCGGCTTCGAATGGTTGAGCCGGGGTTGCGTCGAGAGCCCATCATGAGACTGCTGGCCTGCTGTTGCGTGCTGCTGAGCGGGGTGGGGTGGGCGGCGGACGCCGAGGTGTTCCACGGGTGGTCGAAGGACGGCACCTGGCTCGTCTACGAGCAGCGCTCGCACGACGATCGCGTCGAGCTCTACTTCTGCGCGAGCGAGACGCAGGTGCAGCCCAGCTGGCCGGCCGCGCTCAACGCGCTCGATCGCGAAGACGGCACGCTCTCGTGCGTGCGCTTCCTCGACCCGAACAAGGCGCCTTACCAGTGGAAGACCCAGCTGGTGCTGCCGGCGCCGTCGATGTCGCAGGCGGGCATCAGCATCTCGCCCGAGCTGAGCACCGACGGTGAGTCGCCGGGCTTCACCCTGGTGTCCGGAGACAAGAAGCAGAGCTGCTACGCCTCGGCCACGCGGGAAGACTCGAGGCTGCAGAAGACCTGGTTCCACCCGAGCACGCGCTACGTGGCGGCGATCATCGATGGGAATTTCAGGCACTGCGCGGTGACGCTCAAGGCGAGCAAGCCGGTGGTGAAGCCGGGCGGGAAGAAGAAGTAAGTCGCCCAAAAGAAGAGCCGCCTCTCAGAGATGCAGAGGCGGCTCCCACAGCTTTTTTTCGGGCCACTCCGCAGTGTCACCTGAAGCTCAGGGCTTCAGAGAACCACCGCGGAGATGGTCCCTGCTTTATGACTTGGCAAGGCACCACCTCCTTTCGCGCCCCGAAGGGCCCGTGCATCCTTGCTCATCTGTGCTGCCTCGCAAGGGCGCGGCTGTGCGTTCAGGTAGGCTGGAGGTCCCATGTCCTCTCCTCCCGTCGACGGCTGGGCTCCCGAGTTCTACGCGCGCTTCGCCGAAGACCGGGCGGCGCCGTTCGAAGACTTGCTGGCGCTGCTCTCACCCGCCCGGCGAGGCACCCTGCTCGATCTCGGCTGCGGCACCGGCGCGCTCACCGCGAAGGCGCACGTGGCGCTGCAGGTCTCGAGCTCCTTGGGGCTCGACGCTTCTCCTTCGATGCTGGGCAGCGCCGCGGTGCCCCCCGGCGTGACCCTGGAACGAAGAGACCTCGCCGCCTCGCTGCCGGAGGGCCGGTTCGATCGCGTGCTGAGCAACTCGGCCTTCAACTGGATCCCCGAGCACCGCGCCTGGCTGCCCCGGGTGCTGAACCTGGTCGCGCCCGGAGGGGAGCTCGCCGTGCAGATGCCGTCGAACGCAGGCACCCCCTTCTCCGAGTGCGTGCTCGAGGCGGCGGGGGAGTTCTCCGAGCTGCTGAAGGGCTTTGCGTACCACTCGCCGGTGGAGGCGCCCGAGGTGTACGCCGAGCTCTTCGCGCGCGACGAGCGGGTGGAGAAGAGCCGGGTGGGCACCTGGCACTACCCGCAGCTCCACGCCTCGGTGGAGGGGCTGGTGGCCTTCGCGCAGGGGGGAATGCTCTCGGCGTACCGCGCGCGGCTCTCGCCCGAGGACTTCGAGCGCTTCTGCGCCGCCTACCGGGAACGACTGCTGCGCCGGCTCGGGAGCGGGCCGGTGTTCTTCGCCTTCCGCCGGGTGTTCCTCTTCGCGAAGCTCAAGGCCGGGGCTTGAGCTGCGACTCGGGGAAGTAGCGCAGCAGGATGCCCCTGGCGTCCACCCCGCGCTCCGCCAGCGACTTCGCGCCCTGCTGACACAGCCCCGCGCCGTGACCGGTGCCTGAGCCCTCGAGGCGCAAGGTGGTGTCGGTTTCGCTGGTGCTGAATTTCAAGCTGCGCACCGAGCGCCAGCCGAACTTGCGGCCCACCAGCGAGATGAACTGCTGGCCGGTGAAGCGCTTGCCGAAGGAGCGCACCTCGAGCACCCGGCCGCCGCTGTCGCGCCGCAGCGACTCCAGCGCGTTTCCGGTGGGGGCGACGCTCAGCGCGGTCGCGAGATCCTTCTTCTCCACCTCGAACTGCCACTTGAGCTCGGGGCCGGCGCAGCGGGGCGCGCCGTTCTCCACGTCGCTCACCGCGGTGCCTGCGCCGTCTTCGCCGAAGACGTCCATCGCGCTGCTGGTGTGGCCGCCGCAGGAAGAATGAAAGAAGGCCGGCTTGAGCACGATGCCGCCGATGAGCAGCACCTGGTTGGCGGTCTTCTTCACCGCGGCCTCCGCTTCCGGGCTCGCCTCGCCCTTGCCGCGGTACACCTGGCAGTGGGCGAGATCGCACAGCTCGTAGCCGTGCTTGCCGTGGCGCCGCTGCGCGGTGACCGCGAAGGTGCGCGAGACGATCGCCTGCGCCTCGAGCGCCGCGGACTTTCCACCATCGGCTTCCGCGGACACCACCGAAGGCAGGTACGCCTCGACGTCCACCACGTTGAGGAGCCGCAACAGCCCGCCCTCCAGCGAGACGTGGACCCGACCCGGGTAGGTGCGCCGGGTGTCCTTCACGGTGACGAGCACCTCGTCGCCGGCGATCACCTCGGTGCAGCGGGCCTCGCCCACCTTCACGTCACGCACGCTCGCTTCGGCGTCGACGCTCTTGCCCAGCGGCTTGCCGTCGCAGGTGATGCGCGCAGCTTCCAGGTGCACCCGCACCGGCACCTCGCGCTCCAGCACCCGCACCTCGAGCGGCGCGGCCAGCAGCATCGCGAGCAGGGCCGTCACTTCTGCGCTTCCTCGGGCACGGCGAGCACGCGCCACACGGGCGACTCGAGCACCAGCTGGCTGCCCTGCGCGCCCTGGCTCCACTCGCCCTTCGCGTTCTTCTTCGCCTCGGGCAGGTACTGGCGATCGACCAGGGTGCCGCCCACCGCCACCAGCTTGCCGTTGGCTTCCATCGGCCAGCTCTCCAGCCCTGCGAGATAGAGGGGCGAGTCACCGACCAGCAGCACCGCGCCGCCCTTCGCGTCGCGCGCGATGCCCGAGAGGCGCACCCGCGAGCCGAGGAGCTTGCCCAGGGCGCGCGCTTCCTTCTTTGGGGCGCCGGGGTTCCTCAGGTGGGGGGCCAGCAGCGACTGTTCGTGCTCACTGAGCGAGGGGCGCAAGGTGCCTTCCACCCGCACCCGCGCGCCCACCAGCGGCTCCCAGCCCGGGGGCGGCGGGCCGTAGGTGACGTACACGACGGTGTCGTCGTCGAGCACCACCCCGGTGCCCTGCCACTGCTTGCCGCCCTTGCCCATGGGGACGCGCTCCAGCTGGCCGACCAGCACCACGGTCGCGCCCATGCGCTCCTTCACCGCGGCGGTGTTCGTCACCTCGGGGACCTGCACGGGCGGCGCTCCCATCAGCAGCGTGGTGACTGCGAGTGCGATCAGCATGGGGGCATCGAAGCACACTCAGTCGACGAAGAAGTCGGGGGTGGGCTCGACGTTCGGGTCGACCTGGTAGCCCTTGAAGTCGGTGACGCCGTTGGCGCGCAGCACCTCGTCGTCGATGAGGAAGTTGCCGGTGAAGTCCTTCCCCTCGAGGAAGATGGCGTGCGCGGCGTCGGCCATGATGTCGGGCTTGCGGCTGGCGCGCATGAGGTCGTCGCCGCCCAGCATGTTGACCGCCGCGGTGGCGATGGTGGTGCGGGGCCAGAGGGCGTTGATCGCCACCTTGCCCTGGAACTCCGCCGCCATGCCCAGCACGCACATCGACATGCCGAACTTGGCCATGGTGTACGCCACGTGGTTCTCGAACCACTTCGCCTTCATCGAGAGCGGGGGAGAGAGGTTCAGGATGTGCGGGGTGAACTTCGAGTTGAGCAGGTGCGGCAGGCAGGTCTTGCTCACCAGGAAGGTGCCGCGCGTGTTCACGTGGTGCATCAGGTCGTAGCGCTTCATCGGCGTCTCCAGGGTGCCGGTGAGGCTGATGGCGCTGGCGTTGTTCACGCAGATGTCGATGGCGCCGAAGCGGGCGACGGTCTTCTCCACCGCTTCCTGCACCTGGTGCTCTTCGCGGATGTCGCACATCAGCGCGAGCGCCTTGCCGCCCGCCGCCTCGATCGCCGCGGCCGCGGAGTAGATGGTGCCCTCGAGCTTGGGGTGGGGATCGGTGGTCTTGGCGGCGATGGCGACGTTGGCGCCGTCCCGGGCAGCCCGCAGCGCGATGGCCAACCCGATGCCCCGGCTCGCGCCAGAGATGAAGAGAGTGCGTCCTGCCAGTGAGCTCATGGGGCCCAGCTAGCACTTCTTCCCAGCGTGGTGGAGTCGTGCCGACGGCTGACTTGGGAGTACCCTTGGCCCTCTCCATGCGCCTGCTTTGCCTCCTCAGCGTCGTGATGGCCGGGTGCTTGCCGCGACCCGCCGAGCCCGTGCTGCGCGCGGTCGACCCGGCCTTCTTCGACGCGGACGCGGGCACGGCGTTGTCGTTGATCGCCGAGGGGCTGCTCCCGCAGGCCACGCTCGACTTCGATCACCCCGCGAGCTCCTCGATGCCGCCGGTGGTGGTGAGCGCCTTCATCGACGACGGGACCCAGCGGATCGACGTGCTCGACGCGCAGTGGATCGACTCCACCCGGGTGACGGGGCGGCTGGCAGGGCCGGTGCCCATCGGCACCTACGACGTGCACCTGCTCGAGCCTCGTGGGCGCGAGCTGGTGTTGATCGCGGCGATCCAGGCGCTCGACTGCGCCGAAGGGGACTGTCCGTTGCCCGACGGCGGCGTGCCGGACTCCGGGGTGGTGTTGTGCAGCACGCGCAATTTTCGTGATCGGGACTTCGACGGCTATGGGGCTGGCGCCGCGCAGACCTTCTGCGGTCCGGGGTGGGTGCCGCTCTCGGGCGACTGCGATGATCGCGACAACCTCACGCTCCCCGCGGCGACCGAGGTGTGCAACGGCATCGACGACGACTGCGATGGGCTGGTCGATGAAGATCGCTGCACGGACGCGAGCTGGTCGGCGGACGACAGCCTGAGGCCGCAGGGTGACGAGCTGCTCTCGAACGCCTCGTTCGCGCCCGGCTCGTTGTGGATCGCCGCCGGTGAGAAGCTCTACGTGCGGCGCGGCGGGCCGGACTTCATCGACGCGAGCGCTTCCTGCCCGAACACCGTGAGCACGGTGTGGTCGGCGCCCAACGGCAGTGTCCAGGTGGGGGGTGGAAGCGCGGGCGCAGGCTTGCTGGCCGAGCAGACGCCCGCGGCCGATGCGTGCAGCAGCCAGCGGATGATCGCCGAGCCGCCGGTGGCGATGGTCGGGTTCCCCGCGGGCAACGAGTTCGACTCCGTGGCGGTGCTCGCGGACGGGCGACTGCTTCGGTGGCGAGGCGGCGCGGCGCCGACGATCAGCCCGAGCAACCTCCCCGCCTCGGCGCGGGTGAAGGACCTGCACGGCGTCGCGAGCAACCAGCTCTACGCGGTGGGTTCGGCGGTGGTGGGCAGCAACCGGCGGCAGACGGTGTGGGCGCTGCAAGCCGACGGCAACTGGAAGGACGAGCCGCTCCCGGGGCAGGGCACCCAGACGGGCACCTTGCTGGGCGTGTGGGCCGTGAGCGCGGTGGAGGCCATCGCGGTGGGCGAGGAGGGAAAGATCTTCCGGCGTAGCGCGAGCGGCTGGCGCTCGATCGACTCCGAGCTCACCAGCGACTTGACGAGCGTGCGCGCGTTCTCCAGTGGCCGCTTCTACGTGACCACCAGCGAGGGGGCCATCCGTCAGCGCGCGCGCGGGGCCTGGCGGACGGTCTTCCGCAACGACGCGGGCGTGCCCTTCAACGACGTGAGCGCGACGAGCGAAGAGGACCTCTGGGCGGTGGGCAAGCTCGGCGTCATCGGCCGCGGCCCGCACTGAACGCGCTGCTTCTTCGACTCCGCTCGCAGGATTGGCGGAATAAGGGCTGAACCGCTCGGGATGACCGGTCTTTCGGGGTCAACCCTGGCGAACGTCGGGCAGCTCGTGCAGCTCGAGGCGATGGCGATCGACCCAGCGACGGGCCGCGCGCTCGGCGGCGACCTCCATGCGCGCGAAGCTGGTCTTCACCAGCGACGACAACCTCGCGGTGCCGTTCCGGGGATCTCTGACCAGCTTGCCCACCACGTCGACGGCCGAGCGGCGGAACACCCGGGAGTACTCCGAGACGAAGCGCGAGACCCGCACCTCCTCGCCCGAGAGGATGTTCATCGACGCGTTGCGCGAGCGCTCCGACGAGGCCCAGTAGCGGAACACGCCCTGCTGCAGCGCGCGCGAGCCGGGGTCGTGACCGCGGAACACCTCGTAGAGCGCGTCAGTGAACAGCTCGCGCATGCGCACGAAGTCGTACCGCTGGCGCTGGTACTCGGAGAGCGCCGCGTCTGAGGGGCCCGAGCGGCCCACCAGCTCGCCCAGCGTGAGCACGTCGTTCATCGCGTTGGTCATGCCCGAGGCGGTGAGCGGGTGACCGCAGCCGCCCGCGTCGCCCACCAGCACCACGCCCGGCGCCGCGCAGGCCGGCATGGTGATGGAGTGATTGGCGCAGCCCTCGAACGGCTCGTCGCGCAGCGAGGCGATCATCGCGTCGCGCAGACTCGCGGGCACCACCGGCGCGTAGTCGCGCGCCAACAGCGCCACCATCGCGTCCTTTCCTTTGGCAGCGCCCAGGGGCACGTCGACGCAGAAGCGAATTCGCCCCTCGCCGTAGGGGTACGCGTGGATGGGTCCCGGCGCGCCCAGGAACACGTGGCCCATGCGGCCGTGCGGCAGCTCGCCCTCGACGCCGAAGGCCACCGTGTACGAGAGCAGCTCGATGTTCGGCTCGAGCCCGAGCAGCAAGCGCAGCTTCGACTGCCGGCCATCCGCCACCACCACCAGCTGAGCGCGGTGTGCGGTGCCGTTCACGTCGCGCACCCCGGCGATGCGCGTGCCCTCGCGCACGAAGTCGACGATGCGCTTGCCGGTGGTGACGCTGACGTTGCGGCGCGCGGCCACCTGCTCGCGCATCGCGAGCACCATCTGGTGGTGATCGATGCCCAGGCCCATGCCCTGCTCGGGGCCATAGGGCAGCACCGAGGCGGGCTCGTTCGCGCCGGGCGTCACCGCGAAGCCCGTCACCGCCACCGCGCCCTTCGCGAACAGCGCTGCCTTGAGGCCCAGCGCTTCCAGGCCGCGCACGCCGCGGGGGTGAATGAGCTCTCCGCGAAAGCGCGGGTCGGTCGTCTGGGCGGCCTCGAACACCGTCACCTTCGCGCCGGTGCGGGAGAGCGCGGCGGCGGCGATCATCCCAGTGAATCCGCCACCGACCACGATGACTTCGAACGACATGAACGGCCCCTCCAGGAGAGCCGAGCCCCCTTAATGGCCGGGCCGATTCACCTGCAAGCCTGCACTGCGCTTGTCGAAGCGCGGCGGCGTTCGCCGATAGCCGTCAGCCAATGACGAACGTCAGGGGGGCGTCGGTGAAGGAGTTCGATTAGCGAGCGCGCGTGGATCTCGACGACCTGCTCAGCAAGACGAGCCGCACCTTCGCGCTCGCCATCCCGCTGCTGCCCGAGCCGACGCGCCGCGCGGTGAGCGTGGCGTACCTGCTCTTCCGGGTGGCGGACACCTTCGAAGACGCGACCACCTGGCCGCGCGAAGAGCGGCTCGACGCGCTGGAGAGCTTCGCGGAGCTGCTCGAGCTGCCTGCGAAGGAGCGGGTGAGCGAAGCCGCCCAGCGCTCGGCGCAGTGGCTCGAGCGGCCGCCGGTGGAACACCAGGGGTACCTCGAGCTGCTGAAGGAGCTCGGCCCGGTGATCGCCCAGCTCGACACCCTCTCGCCGACGGTGAGCGCGGCGGTGGTGCGCCACGCCGTTCGCACGGCCGAAGGCATGGCCTCGGTGGTGGCGCGCGCGGACGAGCGCGGCAACCTGCGGGTCGGCTCGGTGCGCGAGCTGAAGGACTACTGCTACATCGTCGCGGGCATCGTGGGCGAGCTGCTCACCGAGGTGTTCCTGCACGACGCGCCTGCGCTGGCGCAGGAGCAGGCGGAGCTGACGCGGCTGCGTTGCGCGTTCGGCGAGGGCCTGCAGCTGGTCAACATCCTCAAGGACGCGGGCGACGACGCGAAAGACGGGCGCGTCTATCTGCCCGACTCCGTGCCACGCGCTGAGTTCTTCGCCCTCGCGCGCGCTGATCTCGAGGACGCGAACCGCTACGTGCAGGCGCTCCAGCGTGGGGGCGCGCCCCGGGGCTACCTCGCCTTCACCGGGCTGTCGCTGGTGCTCGCCTTCGCCGCGCTCGATCGCCTCGAGGCGAAGGGCGCGGGCACGAAGGTGTCGCGGCAGGAAGTGATGACCCTGTTCCAGAGCGTGGAGCAGCAGCTCGAGTCGGGGGCGGCGCTCGATCTGCGGCGGCCTTCACACTCCTTCAGCTGAAGAGAGTTGCGCGCCGGGCCTTCTCACCGCAGATAAGCGCCCATGAAGAAGTGGACGCGTGAGGAGATGCCCTCGCTCGAGGGCCAGACGTGGGTGGTCACCGGCGCGAACTCGGGCCTGGGCCTGGAGACCGTGAAGGGCCTCGCCGCGAAGGGCGCGCTGGTGGTGATGGCGTGCCGCGATCCGGGGCGCGCGCAGGCGGCGGCCGACGAGGTGCGCAAGGTGGCGCCCGCCGCGAAGCTCGAGCTGGAGAGCCTCGACCTCGCCTCGCTGCAGTCCATCGCGCAGTTCGCTGAGCGAATCGCGGGGGCTCGCCCGGTGCTCGACGGCCTCATCAACAACGCGGGGATCATGGCGATCCCCCGGCGCACCACCGCTGACGGCTTCGAGATGCAGCTGGGCACCAACCACCTGGGGCACTACGCGCTCTCGCTGCGGCTGCTGCCGCTGCTGGAGGCGGCCAGCGCACCGCGGCTGGTGAACGTGGCCAGCAACGCGCACAAGTTCGGCGCCATGAAGTTCGACGATCTGATGGGCGAGAAGTCGTACAGCGCCTGGGGCGCGTACGGGCAGTCGAAGTTGGCGAACCTGCTCTTCACCTTCGAGCTGTCGCGCAAGCTGGCGGCGGGGGGGAAGAAGACCGTCGTGGCGGCCGCGCACCCCGGCTACGCGGCGACCAACCTGCAGGGCGTGGGCGCGAAGATGACGGGCTCGAAGTTCAGCGCGTGGATCATGGACGTGGGGAACTCGGTGATGGCGCAGGGCGCCGACATGGGCGCGCTGCCCTCGCTGTACGCGGCCACCGCCAGCGAGGTGAAGAGCGGCGACTACTTCGGGCCCGACGGCTTCCTCGAGTTCAAGGGCCACCCGCGCAAGTGCGACTCGAACGCGAAGTCGAAGGACGCCGCGGCGGCCGCGAAGCTGTGGGAGGTCTCGGAGAAGCTGACCGGCGTGCGCTTCCCCGCCTGAGTCCGGTGGTGCGATCGGTTCGTCTTGAGCGGAGCGAACCTATGGAGACGCGACGCTCGTGGTGACGTGAGTCCACTCCGCCAGGGCCCACACGGGGAAGTAGTGCCGATAGCAGTCGTAGTTGATGAGGCAGGTGCGGTTGAACACGCCCACCATCGGCTCCCGCGGCCAGCTGCCGTCCTCACCCTGGCGCGCGCACAGCCACTGCGCGGCCTTCTCCAAAGCGGCCTTGTCCTCACAGCCCGCGCGCACCAGCGCCGAGAGGGCCCAGCTGGTCTGCGCGGCGTGACCTTCGTGGCCATCGAGCCAGCGGCGCTCGCGGCAGGTGTCGCCGTGTTCGCTCCAGCTGCCGTCCTGGCGCTGCTTGCCCAGCAGGAAGCTCACCGCGCGGCGGATCGCCGGATCGTTCCTCGAGACGCCCGCGGCCCGCAGGGCGGAGATGGCGAACCAGGTGCCGTAGGTGAAGCACACGGCCCAGCTGCCCTCGAAGCTGCCGTCGGGGCGCTGCTGCTCGCGGATGAACTTCACGCCGCGCGCGATGGGCTCGTCCAACTGGAACGTCGAGCCGAAGCGCTCCCTGGCCTTCACGAGCGCCTGCACGCACGCGCTGGTGCACTCGACGAAGGAAGTGTCGACCATGATGTCGCCGAACACCTGCGAGGGGTTGAGCGCCTCCAGCCAGGTGCCCCCGCGCTGCTTCTCGTAGGTGGCCCAGCCGCCGTCGTCGTTCTGCCAGGAGAGGATGAGCTTCACCGCGTCGTGCAGCAGCACCTCGGGGATTCTCTTCTCGAAGCGACCCTCGAGCGCGAGCGCGCACTTGAGCCCCTCGGCGGTGCAGTCGGTGATGGGCCAGCCGTGCTCGCGATCGCTGAACGGCCACCCGCCGCGGCTCGGGTGCCGGTAATGCCGCGCGGCCTCGGGCACGTCCTCGAGGATCTGGTTGTCGCGCAGGAAGACGTACGCCTTGCCCAGCACGCTCTTCGTGTCGTCGAGGCTCAGCAGTCCCGCGCGCTCGCCCGCGGTGATCGCCTGAATGGCAAAGGCCGTGTCCCAGAGCTCGGCGTTGTTGTACCCCTGCATCTTGAGGCCGTCGTGGCCGTCCCACAGATAGGCCTTGTCGAACTTGGGCCAGCCGCGCTCGAAGTCGGCGCGCCCCTCGGCGCCCCTGAAGAAGTGCACGAACATGTTCAGCACCGCGTTCACCGGGCCGATGTCGAGATCGTGGGTGGCGGCGTCTTCGTGGCGGATGAGCTTCAGGCACTCCTCGAGCGCGCGCTTGCGCAAGAGCCCGGACAGCTTCTCCAGGCCCACCTGCGCGAGGTTGACGCCCTTGAGCGCGGCGGTGGCGGGGCGGTAGCTGTCGGCCTTCGCCACCACCTCGCGCTGGGCCTCCCAGTTCAGCTCGGCGTAGCGGCCCTGGTACAGCTCGAGGCGCAGCGCGCGCAGCAGCGGATCATCGGGCGCGGTGGACCTGGTGCCGTAGAGCCAGGCCATCGGCAGGTACACCATGCGCGCGTGGCACCAGAGGCGACCGGGGTTGAGCGGTGCTTCCGCCGGGAGCAGCCACAGCTCGGGCAGCAGCGGCACGATGCCCTTCCAGTCGTACAGGCCCAGCAGGCACAGGGTGAAC
The DNA here is from genome assembly GCA_009885595.1 of Myxococcales bacterium. Taxonomy (GTDB): domain Bacteria; phylum Myxococcota; class Myxococcia; order Myxococcales; family Myxococcaceae; genus Archangium_A. The sequence goes on from VFKJ01000528.1 coordinate 11,998, forward strand.
TTGCCCCAGGACGCTGCGCCCAGCGCGCCGCCGTTGCCGTGGATCCACTCCAGCAACCGCACCGCGCGCGCGTCGTCGGCGGGCAGGCCGAGCAGGCGCATCGCCACGTAGGAGAGCGTGCTGGTGAACATGCTGCCGCTCGTCGACTCCGCGTGCAGGCCGATGCTGCCGTCGGGGCGTTGCACGTTGGTGAAGTAGGTGAGCAGCCGCGCGGTGCGCTGCGCGTCAGGTAACCGTTTCGACACGTACGCCAGCGCCACCCACATCGGCAGCAGGAACATCGGACCGCCGTAGTCGCTCGGCCAGCTGCCGCGCTCGGCCTGCAATCGGCTCAGGTTCCCCAGCGCACGTTGAAGGGTCTGTTCGACGTTCATCGGAGGCCGCTCGATAGCACGACAGGGCGGCCCGCTTCCTGCTTCGGGACTGCGCTCCTGAACGGGCACGAGGGGGACACGGTGGGAAACCTGAGGGTTGGTGTCGGTGCGCGACGAAGTTCTTGCCGATGGCTCGCCCTGGGCGCGTTTTCCAGCGCGGTGATGCTCGGCTGCAGCGCACCTCCACCTCCACCTCCCGCCGCTGCGTCCGTCGGCCCCTGCCAGCACCTGGACGGCAATTTCAAAGCGGCAGGAACGAGCTGCCGGGCCTCGGCCGGCGCCTGCGACCTCGAAGAAGCGTGCACGGGCGCTTCGGCAGAATGCCCCGACGACGCGGTTCTTGCGGCAGGCGCCACGTGCCGCGCCTCGACGGGAGCTTGCGACGTCGCGGAGGCCTGCACGGGAACCTCCGCGTCGTGCCCCGCCGATGCGGTTCGCGAGGCAGGGCAGCTCTGCCGGGCGTCGGCGGGTCCCTGCGACGCGGCGGAGTCGTGCACGGGGCGCGAGGCGGCGTGCCCAGAAGATGCGTTCCTGCCCGAGAGCTCCGTGTGCCGGGACGCCGCGGGCGTGTGCGACGTCGCGGAGACCTGCTCGGGCAGCGACGCCGCGTGCCCCGGCGACGGCTTCCTCACCTCGGTCTGCCGCGGCGCCGCGGACGCCTGCGACGCGGAGGAGCGCTGCAGCGGCCAGTCGGTCGCGTGCCCCGTCGACGAATTCCAGCCCGCGACCTCCCTGTGCCGCGTGTCCGCGGGAGCCTGTGACGTCGAAGAGCTCTGCACGGGGAACTCCGCGGCGTGCCCGCTCGATGGCCTTCTTTCCCGCAGCTCGGTCTGCCGCGCCTCGGCGGCTGTCTGCGACCTGGAAGAGCGCTGCAGCGGTGACGCGGCGGCGTGTCCCGACGATGGCTTCCTTCCCACCAGCTCGGTCTGTCGTGGGGCGGCCGGCGCCTGCGACCTCGAGGAGTCCTGCTCGGGGAGCTCGGCGGCGTGTCCCGCCGACGGCTTCAGCGCCGCGGGCTCGACCTGCTCGATGAACGGAGGCAACGCCTGAGACGGCGCCGGCGCGTGCGTCGCCTGCGCCAACCTCTGCCAGCAACAAACGCAGTGCGCGGGCTCGGCCACCACCCGCA
>VFKJ01000863.1 GCA_009885595.1 Myxococcales bacterium
ACTGCGCGGTGATGGCCGGCGCGGTGGCGGTGACGATGCGGCCATCGCTCACGTGGCCCCAGACCTTGAGCGGTTCCTGCTCGCTCTTCTCTTCCTCGCCCTTGATGAAGGGGATCACGTTGTCGACCATCTCGGGCCAGCTCTCGAACGTCTTCCCGGCTCCGGAGATCGCCTGGTAGGTGCACACCGCGAGCTTGGTGGGGCCGAAGTGTTTGAGCGGGTGAATCGCCGGCACGTAGCTCTGGATGGAGCAGTTCGGCTTCACGCTGATGAAGCCACGCGTGGTGCCCAGGCGGCGGCGCTGCGCTTCGATCACCGACATGTGGCCGTCGTTGATCTCGGGGATCATCATCGGCACGTCGGGTGTCCACCGGTGCGCGGAGTTGTTCGACACCACCGGCGTCTCGCGGCGCGCGTAGTCCTCTTCGAGCTTCGCGGTGGCGTCCTTGGGCATGTCGACGGCGCAGAAGACGAAGTCCACCCCGTCTGCGACGCGCGCGATGTCGGAAGCGTCGAGCACGGTGAGGCCGGCGGCGTGCGCGGGAACTCCGCCGGGCAGGGTCCACCGGCCACCCACCGCTTCCGCGTACGACTTGCCCGCGGAGGACGGGCTCGCGGCGAGCGCGGTGAGCTCGAACCACGGGTGATTCGACAGGAGAGAAATGAACCGCTGGCCGACCATTCCGGTCGCGCCGAGGACACCGACTTTGAGCTTCGAGGCCATGACGGCGGCGACCGTACCCGATCGCCGCCGCCTTTCGAGGCTGCCGTTACTTCCGGGCCTCGGGCGCGGTGCCGCGGATCAGCACGGCCTTCTTCTTCGGCGCGGCGGTGGACAGGCCGCCCGTGCCCACGCCGCCGAAGACCGTCTCGTCCACCTTCTGGGCGCTGCTGTCCGCGGGGGCAGGCGCGATCGGCTTGGACATCTTCTTCTTCGGGGCCGCGGTGGACGGTGCTTCGCCCGCGAACGAGAGTGAGCTGCAGAACAACAGGGCGGTGAGGATCAGTTTGGTCATCAGGGCTCCTCCTTGGAGCGATGGACCCTGGTGCAGGCGGGATGCCGCGCGGCGGCGCTCGGAATCTGCCCGGTTTGAGGACCAGCCCAGCAAAGCCTCGTTACGGAGAGGAACTTCGCTTGGTGACTCTTGCCGAGAGGGAACGGAGAGGTGCGGGCTACGCAGCCGCGGCGACTCAGCAGGCAGGCCCCTCGGGGCGTGACTCCCCGTGACGAAGTACACTTGGCTTCGACTCAGCTGCCTCGGGGCCGGGATCACTTCCCAGCGAGAGCAACACTGTTGCTCACGTGCGCAACAGTGTTGCTCTGCCGGGAGAGGGAGCCCGGACCCGACCTCGTCCCGTGAGCATCCTTGCCCGAACTGAGAGGCCTGAGCGCCGCGAGCACCGGAGCAGACCCTGCCCTCAGCGCCTCCCCGGGCCTGATCATCGCAATTCGCCGTCGCTTCACGGGCGCCAAGTGTACGCGGCAGGGTCTCTGCAAGCCGCGGCACGACCGATGCAGTTTCTGAAGCCTGCCCCTGCCCTCAGCAAGGAGGCAGAAAGCTGGCCCTCATGGAAACGCACACGACTGAATCGAAGACCGAAAGTGCTGGCATCGCGTTTCTGCGCAGACGGTGGATGCTCCTGGCGGCACTGGCGACCTCGGCCGCGGGGCTCGGGCTCCTGGGGGCCGCGGCCCGTTTCCCCGAGCACGCGCTGCTGCAGTGGTCGGCTTTCGCGTTGGTAGGGGCCGCGGTGCTCGAGCTCGCCGTGGGCGGTTCGTTGATCCGAGAAGGCGGAGCCGGTATCTCTCACACGTTCGCAGCCGCCATCGCGCTGGGGTTGGCGGGCTTTCTGTTCGGTACCCTGATCCTCATTCCGGAGGCGCTCGGGCCTCAGCCCATGGCCCTGGTGTTGGGAGTGTTCTGCCTCGCCAACGGCCTCTTCCGCGGCCTGGACGTGCTGATCGATCGGCCGATGGCCTCGCTCGCGGAGGCCTTGGACGCGGCCTTCACCTTCGTGCTGGGCGCGGTCGTGCTCCAGACCTGGCACTCGGCGACGCCCGCCTTCGTGGCGGTGGTGGCGGGTCTCGAGCTGCTCGTCGGCGGCCTCGCGATGGCGGCCAGCGCCGTGGCCTGGCGCCGCCACCCTGATCAGCCGCCGTACCACGATCTTCAGGAACGCCTGAGCCACCGGTGAAGGCGTACCAACGCGGTGGTTCTTCGAAGCGTCACGGCCGCCAGGTGTACGTGACCTTCGCCACCACCCGCAGCTCGTTGGGCATCGCGTCGGGCGAGCGATAGGCCGAGCGGGTGTCCGTCACCACCACGTACACGAACGACAGCGGCAGGAACTCCCACGCGAGCCGGGCGTTGAGCACCTGCGCGTTGCCGTCAGTGTCCCGCTGGAAGCTGCCGATCAGCTGCAGCCGCGGGGAGATCGCCAGCCGGGTCTCCACCAGCAGCAGGTGCGTCTCGGCGAAGTCCGCGAGCACGCCTTTCCCCCAGAAGCGGTTGTACGTGTACGCGCCCGACAGCAGCACGTGAGGAATGGGCTGCACCGAGGCGCGCAGGGTGCCGGAGAGCGCCTGCGCCGAATAATAGGTGCCGGTCGAGAGCTCGCCGCTGCCCGCCACCTTGCGGCTCGCCTGCGTGGAGGCCGCCACGCCGATGCGCTCGTAGGCATAGTCACCCGGCTCGAACGCCAGCTTCTGCACGGGCTCGAACGGGTCGGCGATCGACTGCTTCGCGGTCTCCACGAAGAGCCAGGCTTCGTCGCCCCCCTGGAAGAGGAACCACATCGGCGCCACGTACGCGCTCGCTTCCTGGAACTTCAGCGTGCTCACGCCCCAGAACGCATAGGCCTCGACGAAGGGCCCCATGGAGCGCAGCCACGACGGCAGCCAATCGGGCCGGAAGTCGACGCCGCCGTTGAGGCTCACCCCCATCAGGTCGCCGCGCGCGACGAAGCCGGTCTTCGCCTCGAACTCGGGCGAGATGATGAGCCCGCTCACGTTCAGGTTTCCCCAGTTGCCTTGCAGTCGGGCCTCCAGCGTCCCTGCGAGGCCGAAGCGCGACTTGAGGCCGGGGCTCGAGGTCGAAGAGCCCATCAGGGTCGCCTGCAC
>VFKJ01000773.1 GCA_009885595.1 Myxococcales bacterium
CGCGCGGCGAGCGGGAGAGCTGTTCCTTCGCCTGCTCGAGGTGGTTCGAATACAGGTGCACGTCACCGAAGCTGTGCACGAAGTCGCCGGGCTTCTTGCCGGTGGCCTGCGCGACCATCAGCGTGAGCAGCGCGTAGCTGGCGATGTTGAAGGGCACCCCCAGGAAGAGGTCGGCGCTGCGCTGGTAGAGGTGACAGGACACCTCGTCGTCCTGCACGTGGAACTGGAAGAGCGTGTGGCAGGGCGGGAGCGCCACTTCGTCGGCTTCCTTCGGGTTCCAGCCGGTGACGAGCAAGCGGCGGCTGAAGGGCTTCTCGTGAATGTCGTGCACCACGCGCGCGAGCTGATCGACGCCATCGCGCTCGTAGCGACCGTCGGCCTTCCGGGTGGCGCCGAAGTTGCGCCACTGGTGGCCGTACACGGGGCCGAGATCGCCCGCCTGACGGCCGAAGCGCGCCGTCTGTTCCGCGGTCGCCCACTCGTCCCAGATGCTCACTCCGGCCTGCTGCAGCGGGCCGACCTGGGTCTCCCCCCGAACGAACCAGAGCAGCTCATGGATGATCGACTTGAGGTGGACCTTCTTGGTCGTGAGCAGTGGGAAGGAGTCGCGCAACTCGAAGCGAAGCTGGGCGCCGAAGAGGCCGCGCGTGCCGACGCCCGTGCGGTCTTTCCGTTCCTTGCCCTTCTCGAGGACGTCCCTGAGCAACGAGAGGTACGCGGCTTCCGACATGCCCTCGAACTAACAGCGCGCGGGGGCAACAGCCATGCCCGATTCCTGCGTCGACGAAGCGCGCGGGCAGCATCACCACACGACGAGGCCCCACAGTGACGTGAACTCGTCGGTCCACAGCGGGCCTTCTTTCACGGTCTCGAGCGTGGAGGCGTCTTCGGCGGGAACCTCGAGTCGCAGCGACGCCGGGTCCTTCGAGAGCAGCACCCACAGGGAGCTGAGCGCCCAGTCCTCGTGGGCACCCTTGTCGATGTCGACCACCAGGGAATGCAGTCCCAGCTCGCGGGCGAGCCGGGCCACGACAGGTAAGAGGTTCAGGTAGCGGTTGGAGAGATGCAGGGCGAGCACCGACGCGTCGGACTCGAGGTGAGCGCGATAGAGCTCGAACGCCTCCCTGGTGAGCAGGTGCGTGGGCACGGAGTCGCCGCTGAACGCATCGACCACCAGCACGTCGTAGGCGTTGGGCCGCTCGCGTTCGAGCGAGGTGCGCGCGTCGCCCAGCACCACCTCGGGGCGGCTGGGGGCCTCGGAGAGCCAGGTGAAGTGCCCCCCCTCGCCCTGCGCGAGCGAAACCACCGTGGGGCTGATTTCGTAGAAGCGGTAGCTGTCGCCCGGCCTGGCGTAGGCGGCGAGCGTACCGACGCCCAGGCCGATCGCGCCCACGTGCAGCGGCCGCGGGTAGGAACGGAGCAGGCGCCCTACCCCGCTGGCCGGCGCGTAATAGGTGGTGGCGAGGCGGCGCTTGGTGGGCTCGGCCAGCTGCGCGCCGTGCAGCACGCGGCCGTGCATGAGGACCTTTCCCCGGGGATCGCGCTCGACGCGCAGCACGCCGAAGAAGTCGCGGCGCGTCTCGATCACCCCCAGGCCGTGCGACATGATGCTCCAGCCCAGGAGGATGGTGAGCAGCAGGCTCACGGGGAAGAACACCCGTCCCGTCCGGCCCGGCTCGCTGCGCAGCACCGCCGCGGCGATGGCCAACACGATGAGGCCGGCGACGATCGGCAGCTCGAAGAAGTCCTTCAGCACGCGCGGCGCGACGACGGCGATGCTGAAGCCGCCCAGCGCGCCCCCGACGGAGACAGCCAGGTAGAAGGCCGTGAGGTGCTCGCCCGCGGGCCGCAGCCGAACGAGCTCGCCGTGGCCCGCGACGCACGCGACCGCGAGGAACCCCAGGTAGCCGCCGAGGGCAACGAGGGCTGAGGGCTCGGTCGGGTAGAGCATCAGGCCCGCCACCATCAACCCCATCACGCTCAGCGCAGGCAGCGCCCAACCGCGGCGGTACCAACGGGCGCTGTCGAAGGTGATGACGAAGCTCGCGAGGTAGAGCACCAGCGGCAGCACCCAGAGGAAGGGAATGGGGGCGACGTCCTGGGTGAGGTGGTTGGTGGTCGCCAGCAGCAACGCCGACGGCAGCGCGGCGAGGACGATCCACCCGGCGACGGTGCGCGCCTCGAGCTTCGTTTCGCGCGCCGGATCGCGCGGCACCACGGGCGCTCTCCAGGCGAGGCTCGCGCAGAGCACGGCGAAGAGGGTGAAGCCCGCCGCCCACGCCCACGCGAGCGTTCGCAGCGGCCACAGCGGCTCGAAGAACACCGGAAACGCGAGCAGCCCCACCAGTGAGCCCACGTTCGAGGCGGCGTACAGCCGCATCGCGGTGACCGCGGGCACTGACTGCGCCACCCAGGCCTGCAGCAGCGGCCCGGTAGACGAGAGCGCGAAGTACGGCAGCCCCACGCAGAGGCTGAGCAACAGGAGCAGCCGCAGCGTCGGGGCGTCGCTCCCTTCGGGCCGCAGCGAGAGTGCGGGGACCAGCGGCGTGCCCCACAGCGCGGTGGTCACCCAGAGCGCGAGGACGGCGACGCAGAGCAAGGCGACGTGGGCCCGGCGCTGCCAGGCGCCCTGCAGCCGCCGCACGACCCCGTGCGACCACGCGTAACCGCCGAGCAGCACGAGCTGAAAGAAGAGCAGGCAGGTGGTCCACACCGCGGGTGCTCCGCCGAACCAGGGCAGCACCACCTTCCCGACCAGGGGCTGCACCAGGAACAGCAGGAACGCACTGAGCACGACGGTGAGGGCGAAGCGCAGCAAGGCGCATCAGGTTGGCACACCACCGGCAATTGGAGGCACACTGGCCTCATGCTCCTCACGCTCGTCACCTTGAGCCTGCTCGGCGATGTCGCTCCGTTTCCGAGGCCGCCAGCGCCGCCGCCGGCCCAGTGCAGCGCCGACGAGGAGTGTGTGCTGAGCACCTTCCAGGGGTGCTGCGGAGGATGTTGCGGCGTCGCTCCGCACGCGGTGCGCAAGGGAACGAAGGAGAACGAGCGCTGCGCCGTGATCGACTGCGCGCTGCCTGACTGCTCGGCGGTGCGCTGCGCGAAGCCGCCGGATCCTTCGTCCTTCGTGGCGGCCTGTCGCGCAGGGCAGTGCGTGGCGGTGCAGAAGAACGCGACCCCGGCGGAGTGCCGGGCGAACTCCGAGTGCACGGTGGTGACGACCGCTTCGCCGGGCGACTCGTGTCACCAGAGCGCGTGTGGATGCTGCCCGGTGACGCGGGCGGTGCCGGTCGATGCGGTGGTGCCGTTGCAGAAGCGACGAGGCGATGCTGCGCCAGAGAAGCCGGGGAAGCCGAGGTTCGGGTTGTCGACGGGCGGGCCGAATCCGCCTTCGGCGCCGAACTGTTCGCCCTGCCCCGCGCCGGTCAGTGGGAGCGCGGTCTGTCAGGCAGGGCGCTGCGTGTTGATTGAGCAGCCCATCATTCGGCCGCGGCCCCGGCCCCCAGGATGAGCAGGGGCCCCTCACCCTGACCCTCTCCCCGCTGCGCAGGGAGAGGGGAGACTCGGGCGACCCGGCCTTCCGCGACCAGCTTCTCGACGATCGCCTCGGTGTTGCGC
>VFKJ01000870.1 GCA_009885595.1 Myxococcales bacterium
CATGTGCTGCCGCACGAAGTCGGTGAGGTTGCCGACCGACTTCATCGAGACGGTCTGGTGAAACAGGTCGAGCGCCTGGTCGTTCTGAATTCCAAAACGCCTGCGGAAGGCCGACACGTAGGGGGGAAACGAGTCGTGGACTTCCTTCGTCACGCCCTTGAGCCGCTTGCGCAGCTCGGAGATGTCGCTGATGGCGGAGAAATGCTCGGCGATGGAGAGCTTCTGGTCGGCGACGACGAACACACGGGCGGGCTGTCCTTCCTGCTCCCTCATCCAGAACACCTGGGCCAGCGTCACGTGCTGCTGGTAGCCCTCGTTGAAGAAGTGAGCGAGCAGCACCGAGTAGCTGTGCCCATCGCGCAGCGCTACGGGCCTGGCCCCGGCGCCCACCTCGCTTCGCTCTGCTTTGTAGTGGCCCAGGAAATAGGAGCGCACCGTGCGCTCGCGGGTCTCGGCGCCAGCGGCCTTGTTGTACGCCACCCGCTGGGGGGCGATGAGGAGCGTGGTCAAGGCGTCGACGATGGTCGACTTGCCCGAGCCGATGTCACCGGTCAGCAGTGAGGTCTCGCCACCGAGCTCGAGGTGCCACACCTTTTGATCGAACGTTCCCCAGTTGAGGACCTCGAGCCTCTGAAGGCGGAAGCCGGCCCGCTCGCTGGGCGCGGCGAGGTCGAGCAGGTCTGCCTGCTGTGCGGCGCCGGGGGTCACGACGCGGCTTCCTTCGCGGCGGCGTGGGCGCGGTAGGTGACGAGCAGTTCCTCGAGGAACTGGGCGTCGATGAACGTCTTGAGCAGGCGCACCACCTCGTACTCGCCCTCCCGGCCCTTGAGCTGCCGCAGGAAGCCGAGCTCCCGCACCTTGTTGATGTGGCCGGCGATCTGATCGACGAGCCGCGCCTCGTTGGTGGTCTCGCGCAGGAAGTGACGGAGCAGCTCGACGATCTCCTCGCGGCGCAGCACTACTCGACGGTCGGCCCCTCCGCCGTCGGCCTCCGCGAGCTTCTTGCGCAGCAGCACCAGCAGCAGGCTGACCGGGTAGGCGAGCGGTCGTCGGGGAATGAGGCGGGGCAGGTCTTCGCCCTCGTCGAGCGGACGTTGCCGCAACAGGGCGTAGCCTTCGGCCTCGTCGATCTCGAGCTGGAGGCCGATCACGGCCAGGTGATCGCGAACCCGCGCCTGGAGCGCCACCAGGTGCTGCCAGTGCCGCTCGTCGTCTTCGCGCCAGACCACGCCCTTCATCAGGGAGATCACCACCTGGGAGAGCGCGTCGGCGGGGTCGGCGGCTGGTTTGATGGCGATCATCGGCAGAAGACGACCAGAGGGACGCAAGCGGAGCGCGCCCGTCCGGTCGGGTCGCTCCAGGAGACGAGCTGGGGTGAGGCCTCGTCGATGACAGCCTTGAGATCCTCCGAGGCGACCGCGAAGTAGCCGACCAGCTCGGCGAGCCCGTGCTGGAGCGGGTGGACGGCGAGGACATCGGCGAGGGTGACGCGGTCCCTGCGCTGCAGCAGCGCGCGGACCTGGGCGCGCAGCCGGGTGCGGTCGATGGACACCTGCTCGAACAGCTCGTCGGTGGGCCCGTCATCGTTGCCCGCCTCGAGGAGCCGGCTCTTCAACTGCGCCACGAAAGGCGGGGTGAAGAGGGGCCGTTCGAGCGGAAGGTCAATCGCGGGCGCGGTGTCGTCGAGCTGGGCCACGACGCCCGGGGGAGGGGCGTCGCGCAGCGCCAGGGCTTGCTGCTCGAGGCCGCGGATGAGCTCCATGATGCGGCGGTTCTCGAGGAAGACGCGGTCGTCGAGGTAGCGGCGCAGCTGCTCGGAGAGCCGGGCGACGGTGCGCTGGGTGACCTCGCCGGCGGCGAGCCAGTCGTAGTGAATCCTGCGCAGGCGCGGGTCCGGGGTCGTCTGGCGAACGGCGGGGAGCTCGAAGACGCGCCTGAGCTTGTCGGTGAACTCTTCCTGGCGATCGGGCGACATCAGGAAGTCCCAGAAGGCGCGGAAGCTGGTGCCCTCATCGGAAGAGGCGATGGCGTCGCGCTCACCCAGGATGCGGTCGAGGAGCTCACCGCGCCCACCTTCCCAGGCGGCGACGCGTTGGCGAACCTCGCGGTCGAGGTGGTGAAAGCGCTGCTCGAGCTCGCGGAAGTCGCCGAGGAGCTCGCGGGCGGTGCTGTCCATCAGCTGGAAGCGCTCGCGAACCTGGGTGGGGTCCATCACGCTGACCTGGCCTGACCTGAGCTGCTCGATTTGCGCGTCGATCTCGTCGCGGCGGCGCTTCAGCTCGGCGAGGCGGGCGTCAGGGTCGGCTTCGCTGCCGTCGATCATGTCGTTGAGCAGCGCGAAGACCGTCAGCAGGCGCGACTCAGTGCCGACGAAGCGCCGCTCGAGCAGCTTGCCGACCCAGAGCAGGGCGCGCTCGGCGGGCGGGGTGAGGTCGAAGTGGGCTTCGTCGCTGCCCGGTGGGTAGAACTTGCGCAGCCACCCGCTCGCGTCGTTGGCCCAGTCGTCCAGGTACGCCTCGGCGCTCTTCGGCAGGTCCACGGCGCTCTGCTCGCGCGCATGGTGAAGGTGATCGTCGAGGCTGGCCGTCAGGGACTGAAGAGAGGCCGTGCGCGTGTTCGCCGCGAGGAAGGCCTGGTGGAGGAAGCTGATGATGAACGGCGCGTTGTTCGCAGCGAGCAGGCGCCACGCGGGGTTCGTCTCGCGGAGCTTCTGGAGCGTGGCGCGTTCGAGAGAGAGCATCGGTCAGGGTCCCTTCTACCCGGGCCCACTGACATGTTCCCCGGTCAATTGCCGGCGCAGCACCGCTGCTTGAACTTCGGACATCCCGAGGGCAGGTTGGTCTCATGACGTCGAAGAAGCCCGTTCAGGCAAGGCGGCGAGCGCGACCCGGTGACGAGCCGGCGATCGAGCTCGACGATGGCTGGGTCGAAGCGGGCGGAGAACTGATGCTCGCGGCGGGCTTCACGGAAGCAGGCTTCCCCTACGGGCTCACCGTCGAGCAATACCGCGCGGCGAACCTGCGGTCCGAACCTCGCGCGGGGTGGGCACGAGCCAGGCACGCGATCGAGCGGGTGTGCTCCGAGGCGGTCGGGCGCGAGGTCGACGTGGGCTTCGTGAAGCTCCTGGGCACCGGCCGCTCGAGAGACGCGTATCGCGCTTCCATCGATGAGGGTCGGCAGCAGCTCGACGTTTACGCGCTCGTGCCCAACCACTTCGCGGCTGCCGACTATGAACAGCGTGCGGTCTTTGAGCTGCGGCTGCTCGCCGCGCTCGGCAAACGCGAGCTCGGAATCCGGGTGCCCAGGGTGTTTGGCGCCCTCCGAGATTCAGGCGGGGTGATTCTCGTCGAGGAGCTGGTCGAGGGAATTGCACTGGACCTGCGTGCGGGCACCCAAAGCACCGTACGGCCCTGGGTGGTCATCGCGGAGGTCGCGGCTGAGGTTCATGCGATCCCCGTCGAAGAGCTGCCCGAGGGACTGTTCAAGCAACGAGACTGCAGGAGCCACGGCGAGTCGCTGCTCGCCACTGTGGGGCGTGAGCATCAGTTGCTCTGCGCTGCGCGGGAGTGGATGGCCGCGCACTTGCCTCCGCCGGAGCCAGGCGTGCTGCTGCATGGCGATCTCCTCGGTCAGAACGTGCATTTGGGCTTCGGAGAGCCGCCCGGCGTGATCGACTGGGAGCGCGCTGAGATCGGCGACCCGGCCTACGAGCTGGCTGTCGTGACGCGAGGTGTTCGCCGGCCCTTCCAGATGGCCGACGGCCTCGAGCGCCTGCTCGAAGCGTACTCCGCTGCTGGCGGGCGGCCCCTCTCGCGCTCCCGAGTCGAGTTCTTCGAGCTCGGCATCCTCGCCGGACAGTACGAGCGCGCGGTCGTCGAGAGGGGCGACGTGGCGGGCGCGGAGAACCGCTTGCACGCCCTGCTGAAACGGCTCGGCGCACTCTGAACACCGTTCGATGAAGTGGTGACCCGCCCATTGTGCAGGCGGTGTCTGCACAATTGCGCGCCCTCAGAAGTGTCGCTCGCGACCAGCGGGTCGAGAGCCCGCCGAGGGCGCCTCCTCGGTGAAGAAGCGGGGAGGGCGGTCACACGAAAGCGCCCACCGGTTGGTGGGCGCTCGGTAGTTGCTCAAATTTTGTCCGCCCAGCCCGAGCTGTTAACTCGCCGGTCGGAGCCAACACGCTGAACTTCCATGACAAAGCCTGCTGGAATTGAGGTTGGGGACATTGCTTGGGCCGCCGCGCGCGAGCAGCGAGTATCTGTTAATCTGATACCGTCATGTTCCCGCGCCCAACGATCAAAGCCTTCGACGCACGCCTCGCTGGCCTCGAGCTGCGCCTCGAGG
>VFKJ01000446.1 GCA_009885595.1 Myxococcales bacterium
GAAGGAGCGAGCTGACCGCCTTCAGCAGCGCTTCGCCCTCGCTGGCCAGCACCTCGCGCTGCGCGAGCGTGGAAGGCGCCCCGAGTGGACGCAAGGGGTGCACCCGTCCTGAACGAACGAGCTCGAGCAAGGCGGCGGAGGTCACCTGGAGAGCGCCCCGAGCTCACGCAGGCTCGAGGCGAGCGCGGTGATGTCTTCGTCGGAGTGGCCGACGCCCAGGCAGACGCGGAGCATGGCGTTGCCGCGCGCGACGATGGGGAAGAAGGTGACCGAGACGAAGTGACCGCGGGCCTTGAGCGCGTCTCCCAGCTCGATGGCGCGCTGTTCGTCTCCGAGCTCGACCATGCGAATGGGGCTGAAGGGCAGCTCGCGGCCGACGAGGCCATCGTAGAGCGCGACCTTTCGGCGCAGCTCCTGCTGCAGCTGCTTGACCGTTCCGTCCTGGTGCAGCTGCAGCGAGGCGAGCCCCGCGCCCACCACGGAGAAGTCGAGCGGCGCCGAGAAGGCGTAGGTGGTGCCGAAGGTGCGCACGCGCCGCTCGGCCTCGCGATCGGGCAAGAGCACCCCGCCGCCGTTGCAGCCGAAGCCCTTGGAGAGGCTGAAGGTGAGCGCGACGTTCTCCGGGAGCTTGTGGCCGAGCGCGGCGAGCACGGTGCCTTCGCCATGGTCGCCGTAGATCGAGGTGCCGTGGGCGTCGTCGATGTAGAGCGCGAACTCCACCCGGCGGGCCAGCGAGAGGACCTCGGCGATGGGGCACACCCCGCCCATCGAGTACACGCCGTCGGCGACGTAGATGACGGCCTCTCCGCGGGCGTGCGCGGCGAGGGCGGCCTTCTCCAGCGCGTCGAGATCGTTGTGCGGGAGGATCTCGACCTTGTGCTCGGCGGCGAGCACGGGGCGCAGGTACTGCATCGAGGCGTGCGCGAGCTTGTCGTAGAGGAAGGTGACCCGGCCCTTCTTCCCGCTCAGCTCCATCGAGGGCAGCAGCGGCATCGTCGACATGTGCGTCGTCGTGACCGAGGGGAAGGTGATCGCGCGGCCGCCCCAGAGGGTGGAGAGCCCTTCTTCGAGCTCTTCCAGCGGGCCGATGCTGAAGCGGGAACGGGCGCAGCACAGGTGCACGCCCCACTCGGACATGATCGCCTGGCTGCGGGCGATGACTTCCTTGCGGGTGTCGATCGCGAGGTAGCTGCAGTTGATGAACTCGGTGAGCCAGCCCTCGCCGATGCGCACCTTGCGGCCGTCGCGACCGGCGAGGGTCACCTGCATCAGGCCCCGACGCAGCGCTTCTGCGTAGTTGTCCTGCGCGAGCAACTGCATCGCGGAGGTGTTGCGGAGCTTGTTGTGCGACGGATCAGACATGGGGGAGCGCTCGGCGACAGGACACCCCGGCCCCCGCCGGTGCGCAAGGGGAGATCATCTTCACTGCGGCATCGCGACCACCACGAAGGGGTCTCCGTGCTGCTCGAGCGTCTTCACCGTCTCCGACTTCCCCAGCTTGAGCCTCACGTCCACCTTCTCTACCGAGGCGGGGAACTCGAGGGTGAGGGGAGTCAGGCCGCGCGGCCGGCCGTTGAGCACCTCGACCACCTCCGCGCCCGGGGGCACGGACTGGAGCTTCACCGTCCAGTTGGTGCTGGGCGGCTCGGGCTCGACTTCGGCGGGGGTGACCGCGGGGGCCTGCTGCTGCGCCACGGGCTCAGTGAGCACCGCTTCGGCCGTCGGCGCCCGCGAGAGGGGGTGCTGCGCCTTCCACACGATGATCGCCCACCCGAACACGGCCAGCACCCCGAGGAAGCCGAAGCCCGCCCCCACGAGCGGGTTGGCTTCCAGCGTGAGCACGAAGCCCATCGCGGTCAGCACCGCGAAGTAGAGCAACGGAATCACCACGCCGCCGAAGATCCCGAGCGCCGCCTTCGCCGCGAGGAACTGAAAGAACGACGCGAGGGGAAAGATGCCCAGCAGCGCCGCGGCCAGCGCCACCGACTGCGTCCAGGTGCTCGTCTGCGAGCCGAACAGCGCCGACGCGCCCCACAGCAGCGCTCCGAAGATCAGCGGCGCGAGGGTGGCGGCCAACACCATCAACGCGGTGAACCCGGTCGACCACGTGCCCGAGAACCAGGGGAACACCGCGCCGATCAGCCCGCACGTCAGCCCGTAGGGCACGGCGACGGACACCGGCACGTCATCCTCTTTGAGAACGGAGAGGATGGCGACTGGCCGCACCCAGAGGAGCGCCAGCAGTGAGAAGAGATGAACCACCTGCTCTTCAGGTCTCGACCTGGCCGGTCAGCAGCGCGGCGAGCTCGCCGGTCTTCGTGCGGCCCACGATGAAGGTGGAGATGTTGACCTCTCCGAAGCGGAACACCTTCACGTCGGTCAGCTGCGAGGCGACGGTCCGCTTGAGCGCCGCGAACCGCTGCCCCTGCGCGACGGAGTCGGGATCGTTCGGGTCCACGTTGGTGGCGAGGTTCTCGAGGAAGTCGCCCGCGTTGCGCTCCTCGACCTGGGTGCGGGTGGCCAGCGGCAGGTCGGCCGGGTCGACCCACATCACGTCGGCGAAGATGGCGTCGTGCTGCGCCGAGAGCTGCGCGCGCACCACGTCGGGCGTGATCGCCGCGCCGTTGAGCTGGGTGCCGGCGAGGAACTTGAACTTGGCGTCGGTCTCGCTGGTCATCCACAGGTCGGCGGTGGCGGCCTCCAGCGCGGTCTTCACCGCGGGCAGCACGCTGCTTCCCGGCGTCACCGGCGTCGCGCCCGGCACCGGCTTGCCCCGCAGGAGGAAGAAGTCTTCCTTCAGATCGGCAGGCAGCTTCGCGCCATCGGCGAGCGACACCCTTCCGTCCGGCCCCGCGGCCACCTGCGCCGCGCGCTGCGCGTAGGCCCTGGCCGAGGTCGCCAGCACCTCGACGCTCACCGACTGCTTCCCCGTCGCCTTGAGGTAGTTGACCGCGTTGTCCGCGAACATCTTGTCGGCGCCGGGCACGGCCGCGAGCTTCTTCGCCTCGGACATGGTGAGGCGACCGTCCTTGCCGGCGGCCTTCTTCACGGCCTCCTTGAAGTCGGCGGTCCAGGTCTCGGTGAAGACACGAACGGAGGGGGTATTCGGAATTCGGGCCATGAGGACCGATATCAATATCAGCTAAGAGAGCCCGGTGCGCGCGGACGCGTCACTGGAGCTCCCGGTCGCCCCCCACTCGAGGCTCCGCCGGTCAGGTGAAGTTCCCTGGCCAGCACCCCGCGCCGCGAAGCACCTCCGCGGCATGCTCGACGACGTGGAGAAATCGCTCACCCTCCTCGGGGTGCGCGACGGGCCGCACCGTCCCCTCGCGCGGGCCGGTGGCGGGGGAGCGGCTGACGCGGCTGCCCGACGGGAGATACCGGTGGCAACCGAAGCGTGGGCCGGCGCTGGCCGGCACGTCCGGTCGCTAATCGCTCAAGACGCGGCCGAAGCCCAGGATGAGCGCGAACACGACCAGACACCCGACGGCGATCGACAAGGCGATGCTCGCAGAGCGCGCGCGGTCTCCGGACGCCGAGTGCCCTGAGACGAGCGGCTGCACCAGCGGGCGAATGACGCGGTTGGCGCCCAGGCCCGCGGCGCTGCCGACGACCAGCGCGGCGCACAACAGTCCACCCTCGGTCGTCGAGAGCGCCGCGAAGCCCAGGAACGCCGAGGCCGCGGCGGTGAGCACGGAGGCCGGCAGGACCCACCCGCCGCGCTGGGCCTGCAGCTCGCCGCGCAACGCGCCTCCCTGGGTGAGCGTGATGAGGCACTCGAAGATGCCGCGGAGATCGCTCTCGACGAGCTCCGGCGATTTCTTCACCACCGCGTCCACGCCTTCCCGCCCGACACGCACCTTCGCCACGCCGTGATCGATGAGCCACCGGGCCGCCTGGCGCGCCTCGGCGCGCGCGAGGAAGCGCTTCACCTCGGGCTCGGCCGCGTTGGAGTCGACGTACACCTCCACGTCGAAGTCCTCGTCACCGACCTGCACCTCGATGGCGACGGTCTTCTGCTTGTCCTCGATGTCCTCGAATATCTCGCGCCGCAGGACCATGCTCGGCCCGAGAGACGCCTGTGGGCCCTCGAACTTCGCGCTGAAGGTCACCCCCACCACCGAGCCACTGTTGATGTCGAGCGACGCCTCGCAGAGCGTCGAGTCGAGCTTGAAGCGGGTCGTGTGGCCAGGAGCTGGCTGGAAGCCAAGACCGCGCCCCACGGCCTCGAGCTCGGTGTAGCCGCCGCCGCCCTTCGTCTCGAGCACCTGGATGCGCCACGGACGTCCAGTCATCACTCTGCTCCCTTGTGCAGCACCGTCGCTTCCGGCCGCCACCGCTTCTCCTCATCGTCTGCTCGCCACCTCCGGAGATGAAGCACCTCCGCCGGAGAGTCTCGATCTTCAGTTTCAGGCCGTCAGGCTGCGTTCTTGCGAGTGCGACTGATCTTCTTGCTGTGTTCCCTGACGATGACTTCTTCTTGTAAGCCCAAATCCTATACCCACTTCTACGAGCTCGAATCGAAGCAGTCGGTGCTGCTCGCTCGTGAAGGCGATGACGCCTACGCGTCTCCCGAGATGGATTCGATCATCGCAGAGCTCGGCGGGCTGCTCATGGGTGTGGTGCTCAACCCGCGGCCCGAGCTCTTCCACGCCGCGCTGGTCGAGGTGCCCTTCGAGAGCGTTGCGTTTCAAGTGGTGAGGCGACGTCGCAGTCTTGATGCACGAGCGCGATCTCTTCGAGGCGACACGCCGCGCTGCCTCAGCCCGGCCGCGCGTGCGCGACGACCCGCGCCGAGCGCTCCGCCACGAACTTCAGCTGCGCGGGGTCGATGAGCCCCACCTGGCAGCCGACGATGAGCCCGGCCGGCGTGACGAGCACGCCCAGCCCACCGCTGGCGAGCGTGCTGCCTTGCCGCAGGTCGAGCGTGCGCAGCGAGGTGAGCAGCGCCTTCCCTTCCTCGTCGAGCAGCCGCGCGGCGACCGCCGGGTCGGTGGAGAGCACCATGAAGTCCGGCGGGCCCGGAGGCCGCGCGGCGCCGGCGACGTTCACCAGGCTGCGATGCTCGGCGCCGAAGTAGGCGGACACGTAGAGGTCGAGCATCCCCTCCATGGCGCGCTGGGCGAGCGAGGCCAGCAGCCCTTCTCCGGAAGGCGGCGGCTCTGCCGGCAGTGACACGCCCGGGGGCAGGGTCATCGCCAGCACGAACGTGCCCGGGGCGGTGGTGAGAGAGGGGAAGGTGATGCGGGTGCTCTGCGACTTGCCTCGCGAGCGCGCCGTCGCGCCGGGGAGCGGGGCATTGACGAGCGCGGTCCACGCGACGCCCTCGCTCGTGCCCGTGAACAGCAGCTCGCCGCTCACCGCGTTGAGGCCCTGCTGCTTGAGGCCCAGGGCGCCGGCCTGCTCACCCATCAGCCGCATTGCCTCCGCGTTGCGCGCCACCTGCCGTCGATTGAGGAGCGGCACGACGATGAGGAAGAAGAGGAGCGAACCGCCGAAGAGCGCGAGGAAGACGTTCATGGGCCCGGCAGTTGACTCCATCTCGAAGAAGAACAAACCGGGAAACCCGTTTCGGCTGGCTGCCGACTTGCACGACGGGCCGGCCATGCGCGCAATCCTGCTTCCCCTCGCCCTCGCCACGCTGACGTGCGGCCACGCCGCCGCGGCCGGCCCGCCGCGCCCCGCCGAGGCGGGGACACTGCGCGTGGTGACCTACAACACGCTGGCAGGCGACCGCGGTCTCAAGGGCATCATCGACACGCTCTCCAGCGCGAACGCGGATCTGATCGGCCTGCAGGAGGTCGACAAGCGCACTCGTCGCTCGGGGAAGAATGATCAGCCCGCGAAGCTCGCGAAGGCGCTCGGCATGAACGTCTTCTTCGCGCCCCACTTCGCGTACCAGGGCGGCGAGTTCGGCCTGGCGCTCCTCTCGAAGCACCCGATCGTCAAGGCTCGGACCGTCAAGGTGAAGGGCAGCCGCCTCTCGGAGCTGGACGCCGTGGTGCGCACGCCCTCAGGCGACGTGCACGTCGTCGTGGTGCACTTCACGGTGACCTTCCCCCTGCGCGACAAGAAGGAGACCGACGCGAGCGACGCGGCGCGCCTGGCCGAGGCGAAGGCAGCGTACGCGCTGGCCACGGCGACGGAAGGCCCGGCGCTGGTGATGGGCGACCTGAACGACGACACGGGGAGCCCGCCGTACGAGGTGTTCTCGAAGACGCTGCAGGACTCCTGCGAGGTGAAGGGCGGTGGCTTCGCGAAGACCTGGAACTCCGCATTGCCCATCACGCGCATCGACTACATCTGGGCGAGCCCGCACTTCACGGTGAAGTCCTGCGACACCATCGGCAGCCAGGCCAGCGACCACCTGCCGGTCATCGCGGAACTCTCCCTCTCGCCTCCCTGACCCGACTCGTCGACGCCATCAGGCCTCGTACTCGCGCGCGGCGCAGTGGCCGTGCGCTGGCTCTACGCCGGTGCTTCAGCGCCGGTGGCAGCCTCGCGCACCGATGGACCTGCAGACGCCCACGCCCAGCACCTTCGCCCGCCGCGCGCGCGGGCTCGAGGTGCTGGTGGGGAACACGCCGCTGCTCGCGATTCACCTCTCGTTCCGCGGCGAGCCCCGCGTGCTCTACGCGAAGTCCGAGAACCTCAACATGACCGGGAGCGTGAAGGACCGGATGGCGCTCCACGTGCTGCAGCAGGCCGCGGCGAAGGGCGCGCTCGCGCCCGGCGCGATGATCATCGAGGCGACCAGCGTCTGCTCCGGGGTCGATGGAGCTGCCTGGACTCAGACGCGCGGTCACGCTGCAGACCGAACCGACCCCGAGGCTGATCGACGACGTCAGCGGAGAGGTGCTCGCGATCTCCCCCACCGAGGCGCGGCTCATTCAGCGCGGGCCGCTGGCGCTGGAGAGGCTCTCCCGCAGGGAGGACGGCAACCTGGAGTATCGCCTCAAGAAGCCGTCAAAGGGCGGGGCCACCACGCTGGTGCTGACACCGGTGCAGCTCCTCGAGCGCCTGTGCGCGCTGGTCGTCAAGCCAAGAGTCCACCTCACCCA